>JALZFG010000033.1 GCA_030861645.1 Actinomycetota bacterium | reverse complement strand
TGGCGACGATCCGCGTCTCCGACGCGTACCCGCAAGATCCGTCGCGCGCTCAGCGGTGGGCCAACTTCCTCGGCACTCTCGTGCACGGCCCCGAGCTGTCGTCGCTGACCGTGTACCTCGCTCCGCTAACGGAGGTGCAGTCGCTCTGCGGTTTCGCCGCGGTCGCCTGCTACAGCGCCCAGCGGGCTCTCGCCGTCGTGCCGGGCGAGGACCCCGGAGGCGGAACCTCTGCCGAGGCTGTCCTCGCGCACGAGTACGGTCATCACGTCGCCGCGAACCGCGTCAATCCGCCCTGGTCCGCGGTGGATTGGGGCACCAAGCGATGGGCGTCCTACGTGGAGGTCTGCAGGAGGACCCGCGCCGGAGAGCTGTTCCCGGGCGCGGAGAACCCGTTCCAGTACGAGCGCAACCCCGGGGAGGGTTTCGCCGAGGCGTATCGACTGCTCAACGAGCGGCGTGCCGGCCGACCGGAGACGCCATGGGAGGTCGTCGTCCGTTCCCTCTACCCCGACGACACCGCGCTCGCGCTCCTCGAGCAGGATGTCGTCTCGCCGTGGACGAGGAACACGAGCAGCCTCCTGCGCGGCTCGTTCGGCACGGCAGGTACGAGCCGACGAACGTTCACGACGACGGCGGGCTTGGATGGGACGCTCGCGGTCACGCTCACGGCTCCCGCGCGAGCGCGGCTCTCGCTGGCGATCGTCAACGCCCGCGGCCGGGTCGTCAGCCGCTCCGCTCGCACGCGGGCGGGCTCTGCGACCGCTCGCGCCACGACGACCATCTGCGGAGCGCGCTCGTTCCGGCTCCGCGTCACGCGCACGAGCGGGTTCGGCAGCTTCCAGCTGACCGTCTCGAAGCCGTAGCGGCCAAGCGCGACGCCGCCGCGATAATGCGAATAATGCGCGTCCTCGTCGTCGACGACGAGCGGGCGGTGCGCGAGTCGCTTCGCCGCGCGCTCGCCCTCGAGGGCTACGACGTCGAACTCGCGGTCGACGGCGACGATGCGCTTCGGCACCTCGACGAGGCTCGTCCGGGGCTCCGGCCGGACATCGTCATTCTCGACCTGCTCATGCCGCGGCTCGACGGGCTCGAGGTCACCCAGCGTATACGCGCGGGCGGCGACGACGTCCCGATCCTGATCCTGACCGCTCGCCGGGAGATCGGACAGCGAGTCGCCGGTCTCGACGTCGGCGCCGACGACTACGTCGTGAAGCCGTTCGCGCTCGAGGAGCTGCTCGCGCGCGTGCGCGCGCTGCTTCGGAGAGCCTCGACGAACGACAGCCACATGCTGCGCTTTGCGGATCTCGAGCTGGAGCCGACGAAGCACGAGGCGCGCCGCGCGGGCGAGCGGCTCGAGCTGACGCGGACGGAGTTCGCGCTGCTCGAGCTGTTCATGCTCAATCCCGCCCAGGTGCTCACGCGGTCACTCATCTACGACCGCGTCTGGGGCTACGACTTCGGCTACCGCTCGCAGTCGCTCGACGTCTACATCGGCTACCTGCGCCGCAAGCTGGAGGCCGGCGGCAGGGGACGCCTGATCCACACTGTCCGCGGCGTCGGCTACGCACTCCGCGAGCAATGAGCTTCCGAACGCGCCTCGTCGCCGCCGCCGCAGCCGCCGTCGCGGGGGGCGTCGTCGTGGCGTCGGCGATCGTCTTCTTCATCGTGCGGAGCGAGCTCCGCGGCACCGTCGACGACAGCCTGCAGCACAAGGCCGCGCGCATCGCGAACCGGCCCTTCCCCCTCGATGAGGAGAGGGGGCCACTCGAGTCCTCGAGGCGCCAGCCGCCTCCCTGGCTCGAGGAGCGCGGTAACTACCTCCAGCTGACCGACGCGAGCGGCAAGGTGAGCATCCCACCGGGAGAGCTCGTGCGGCTGCCGGTGACCGAGCGGACGCGAGATGTCGCTGCAGGCAGCGAAGAGGCCTTCTTCAGCGACGCGAACGTCGCCGGCACGCACGTCCGGATGCTCACGGCACCGCTCGACCCCGGAGTCGCACTCCAGATCACTCGACCGTTGACCGACGTCGACAGCGAGCTCTCGCGGATCAAGCTGTGGCTGTTCCTGGTCGCCCTCGGCGGGATCGCGACCGCCGTCGCGATCGGCCTCATCGTCGCGCGCGCGGCGACGAGGCCGCTGCAGAAGCTGACGCAGACGGCCGAGCACGTGACACGGACGCGGGACCTGGGAAGCCGGATCGACGTCGGCGGGAGCGACGAGCTCGGTCGCCTAGCGGCGACGCTGAACACGATGCTGGAGGCCCTCGAGGAGGCCGTCCAGGCGACCGAGCAGGCGGTCAAGAGCCAGCGCCAGCTCGTCGCGGACGCGTCGCACGAGCTGAGCACGCCGCTCACGAGCCTGCGGACGAACATCGAGTTGCTCCTACGGAACGGGCGCGTCTCGGAGAGCGAACGCGAGGAGATCGCGAGGGACGTGGTCGAGCAGCTCGGAGAGATGGGCAATCTCATCGACGAG
>JALZFG010000029.1 GCA_030861645.1 Actinomycetota bacterium | reverse complement strand
GGCCTCCTCCTCGACGGCGTCGATCGCCCGGGCGACGGTCGGGCCGACGAGGTCGAGCGTGACGGGCGGCGCCGCGATGCGCAGCCGAGACGTCGGTCTCGGCTCCGGCAGATCGCGCAGGAAGCGCCCAAAGCGTCCCAGGTGGACGTGCAGGACGGCGCCGCCGCGAAACCGGTAGAAGAGGTGCTTGCCGCACGGCTCGACGTCCTCGAGAACGAGCCCGCTCAGACGCCGCGCCGTCGCTTCCGCTCGTCGCTGCGGCGAGGTGACGCGCAGACGGTGGCCGGCAAGCTCCTCGCGGTGCTCCCTGGCGAGGCGGTGGATCGTGTGTCCCTCGGGCACCAGTGTCAGGGTACGACGACGCGACGGCGTGGCGCTCTCGTCGACGGTGAGCTCGGGGCGGGTTCGCGAGAGCGAGCGCTCGACAGGTACCGGGTCTTGCAGCGCAACAACGCTGACTCCCGCGCTGGAAGCGCTCATCCGCGACCAGATAGACGAGCTGTTCCCCACCTACCGCGACGGGGACACGCTGCGCGGGAACCGGGGCGGGCTCGTGTGGGCCTACGCGAGCGTCAGCCGCCCTCTAAGCGCGCAGGAGCGCCTCTTCGAGGCCGCATCAGCGACGTGGGCGGTGTTGCTGCGCAAGCCACGGTGAGAGCCAACGCGGCGACGCATAAACCGGGCTTACCGCTCCGCGGCGCGCAACTCGATCCGGCCCTCCCGGACGCGCGCCTCGTAGCGTGGCTGGGGAAAGACGGCGGGGCCGCCCTCGACGTCGCCGGTGCAGAGGTTGAAGCGCGAGCCGTGCCAGGGGCAGATCACGGTGTCGCCCTCGCGTGCCCCGTCCGCGAGCGGGCCGCCGAGGTGGCTGCACGTCGCTGCGATCGCGCACGGTTCACCGCTCTCGGCACGCGTCAGGACGACGGGGACGCCGTTCACGTCGACCCGCCGCAGCTGGGTTCCCTGGAGCAGAACCTCGTCGAGCACCGGCTCGAACTCGTCGGCCGGCCGCTCCCACGCCGTCCGGTTGACGCGTACCCCGAGCCCAAAGCTGAGCTGGCCGCCGAGATGAGCCGAGAAGGCGCCCATCAGCCAGCCGGCTCCGGCAAGGGCAATTCCCAGATCGCGCCGCCCGCGTCGACGGAGCGCGAGCGACGCGGCGTTGAGGGACAGCGCACCGACGTTCAGGAGCGCGTGCACGGTACCGATTCGCTTCGAATCGCCGCTGAGGTGGCTCCAGTCGTTCGTGCCCGTCACCGCGGCGGGCAACGCACCCGCGACCCCCACGGCAAGCGCTCCATCCGCCGCGTTCCTGAGCGCCTGCGAGTCGGTCGCCGCGTCGAGCGAATCGAGGAAGACGCCCGTCGTCCACGCCCCGACCGGGACGTCCGTCAGCGCAGGATGCAAGGGCACTCCGAGCCACGTGCCGTCGAGTATGTTCTGAAGCGGTTTCGGCGCTGCCTGCACGGCAGCGCGAGCGAAGGACTGGACCCGGTCGGCGACCGGATCGAGCACCTCGGCGCGCGCCGCCAGACGCTGTGCGAGCCGGAGCGACATGTCTGCCTACAGTCTTTTCCGGAAAGACGGAAGCGAAACCGCGACCGTCCCTCCTCGCCGTCCGCGCCTACCGACGTCAGGACGGGCGCTCGGCGTCGCCCTCGAGCTTCTCGGTCAGAGGGTCGTCGAGCACGCGCTCGGCGCGCTCGCGGCGCTCCTCGCGCTCGCGTTCGACGAGGCGGTCGTATCGGGTCTCGCCGGTCACTTCGCTTTCGACCTCGCGGGCCTCGGGGTCGGGTGCGGTCGACGGCGCATCGACATCGACGAGGAGCCCGGCCGCGCCGGCGTGGGCGGCTCCGCCGCCAGAGGCGACGGGGGAAGCGTCGGCCGCGCTCCAGGTCAGCGGCTCGATGCGACTTCGACCGCGTCGGCGGACGTACGCGACGATCGCGGCAGCGAGGGCGGCGGCAGCCGCAAGCACGGCGACTTTCCGCATGCTCGGGGCCTACCCGCGGGCGAGCGGACGAAACCTGCCGCGAGGAGAACGTCCAGCGGCGGGACGCGCGAAATACGAGACTCGTCCTTCGCGCGGCGTGTGCCTCACGCGTGCCCGCTTGACGGCGCGTAACGTCTCTCGCGGTGGGGCTCGATCGTCAAGAGCAAACCGGAGGGAGGAGCATGGCCTTCATCGAGACCCTTTCGGACGAACGGGCAGCGGGTTCCGCGGCCGAGATCTACGACGCGGACCGCGCCCGTCTCGGGTACGTCCCGAACTACTCGCGCGTGTTCGCAACCCGCCCGGCCGTGTACGCGGCGTGGCGCGGGCTCAACGGCGCCATCAAAGCGGGAATGGATCCGCGCCGCTACGAGCTCGTCACCGTGGCTGCCGCCCGCCGGCTCCGTTCCAGCTACTGCGCTCTCGCGCACGGCAAGGTGCTCGTCGATCGGTTCTTCGAGCCCGCCGCCGCGCGCGACGTCGTCACGGACCACCGCACAGCCGGTCTCGATCCCGTCGACGTCGGGGTGATGGACCTGGCCGAAAAGGTCATCGACGACGCGACCTCGGTGACGGAGTCGGACCTCGACCGCTTGCGCGGATTGGGTCTCTCCGACGTCGAGATCTTCGACGTCGTCGTGGCCGCCGCAGCGCGCTGCTTCTTCAGCAAGACGCTCGACGCCCTCGGCGTGCGCGCCGACGCCGCATACCGCGAGCTCGATCCGGACCTGCGCGAGGCGCTCACCGTCGGCCGTCCGATCGCGCAAGAGTGAGCGACCCGATCGGGCGGAACGAGGCGCCCCGCGCAACGACCGTGCGCGGAAGCGAGACTCCGGCCTCCTGCCGGCGCCGGCAACCAGCTCGGCGATGCGCGGCTACCATGGCTCGTCGATGAATCGAATCGGCGATCGCGACCGAGATCGTGTCGCCGCCTCGCTTCGGCGCCACTACCTCCAGGGGCGGCTATCGGTCGAGGAGTTCGCGGAACGGACTGAGCTGACCCTCCGCGCGCGCTCGGATCGCGACCTCCGACTCGCGCTCCACGAGCTGCCGTCCCTCTGGCGGAGCCTCGACGAGATCGTCGGCCCGGCTGCGAAGGCCGCGGCGCAGACGGCGGCACGTGCCGTCGTCCTGCTCGCCCTGATGTCCTTCTGGGGCTTCCTCAGCCTCGTCCTGCTGCTTGCCTTCGCGATCGCGCTGCTGATCAACGGACCGTCGCTGACCGAGGTCGTCGGCTTCCCGCTCGCCTGGCTGGGGCTGAC
>JALZFG010000005.1 GCA_030861645.1 Actinomycetota bacterium | reverse complement strand
GGCCCTTCTTCATGACATTCCATAAACGGCTCCATATCCACCGCATACTGGAGCATCTGCAAGTCGACCTGAACGGGATGCCCAATTCTGCAGGGATTTTGCAGAGCCCTCTGACGGACTCGAACCGTCGACCCCCTCCTTACCATGGAGGTGCTCTACCAACTGAGCTAAGAGGGCGTGCGCGCGATTGTAGCCGCGCGTCTCCTTACACTACGCGCCCCTTGCCGCGCTACCTGACCGAGTCCGAGGTCGCTTCGCTGCTCTCGCCGGAGGACGCGCTCGAGGCCGTCGAGGCGTCGTTTCTGCGGCTCGCCCGCGGCGCGGTCGAGAACCCGCCTCGGCAGCGGCTTCGGTTGCCGGAGGGGGCGCTCGCCGTGATGCCGGCTGTCGATCCGGAGCTTGGCTTGACCGGGCTCAAGAGCTACCCGGCGACGCCGCGAGGAGCGACGTTCGCGCTCCTTCTCTTCGCCGTCGAGAGCGGCGACCTGCTCGCGGTGATCGAGGCCGACCGGCTCGGACAGCTTCGAACCGGGGCGGCAAGCGGTGTCGCCGCGAAGTACCTCGCGCGGCCGGGAGCCGGGACGCTCGGCGTGATCGGCTGCGGTTGGCAGGCGGAGAGCCAGGTTGCGTGCATCCGGGCCGCGCTTCCCTCGATCGAGCGCGTGATCGCCTTCTGCCGCACGCCGGAGCGGCTCGCCGACTTCTGTCACCGAGTCGGCGCGGAGCCGGGCGAGAGCCACCGCGATGCGGCCGAGCAGGACGTCGTCGTCACGGTCACTCCTTCGCGCGATCCCGTGCTTCGCGGTGAGTGGCTCCGCGCCGGGGCGCTCGTGTGCGCGGTGGGCGCGAACCAGCGGGCCCGGCGGGAGCTCGACAATGTCGTTCTCGAGCGGGCGGCGTTCGTCTCCTGCGACCTCCGCGCGCAGGCGGAGCTCGAGTCGGGTGATCTCATCGAACCCGTCGAGAGTGGCGTGCTTGACTGGCTCGAGGTGCATGAGCTCCACGAAGTCGTCTCGGGCGAGCTCGCGGGGCGACAGCTCGACGACGACATCGTGCTGTTCAAGTCCAACGGCATCGCCGCTTGGGACCTCGCCGTCGGCGCGGCTGTTTTCGAGCGGGCACGCGCCGAGGGCGCCGGCCGCGACCTCTAACGGCGCTCTTCGCGCGCTGCGCTGACGGTGTTGTCGCCGACGGCCCGGATGATCTCCGGGCGGTCGAGCAGGCGCTCACGCTCCTGCGGCGTCAGCCGATTGCGGATGTACGGGTCGTCGAGGATCTCCGCAAGCGGGCGCCCACGTTCGTGCTCGCGGAGGACGTATGCGGTGACGCGGTCCTCGGCGGGAGAGCGCGTGAAGAGAAACGTGAACGGGTTGCGCAGAAACTGCGAAAACCTGCCCACGCGGCGATTGTATCCTTGCGCTCCGTGAGGCAGAAGCCCGCCGCCCCCGTGTATGCGGAGCGCGAGGTGCACGGGTTCGACGACGCGGGCGCTTCCGAGCGGATCGTGATCTGGATCGAGCGGCGGCCGGGCGGGACCTGGGCCGTCGGCCGCGCGGTGAATCCGCAGCACCGTCCGAGCAGCGTCCCGCGCCCCGACGACTACGTCTTCGAGGGCTGGGACGTCGAGGACGCGCTCGAGCAGGCGAACGCAGTGCTCGAGGACGACGTCGCCGTCTCGGAGGACGATGGCTTGCCCGAGCACGTGCGCCCGTTCGTCAAGGGGGAGCTCCTCCGTCCACTCGAGCGCTGGTTCTTCGGACACACCCGATAGATACGTGCGAATCCGGCTCGGCCATAGCCCCGATCCAGACGACGCGTTCATGTTCTGGGCGCTGACGGCGGGCGCGGTCGACACGCGGGGATTCGAGTTCGAGCACGTCCTGCGCGACATCCAGACGCTGAACGTGTGGGCCCTGGAGGGGCGCCTGGAGGCGACGGCGATCTCCCTGCATGCCTACCCCTTCGTCCAGGATCGCTATGTCCTTCTGCCGCACGGCGCGAGCATGGGCGCGGGGTACGGACCGATCGTCGTCGGCCGCGAGGAGCTGTCGCTGGACGAGCTGCGCGACGGCGAGATCGCCGTTCCCGGCCGGATGACAACCGCGTTTCTCGCGCTTCGTCTCTACCTGGGCGAGTTCGGCTTTCGCGAGGTGGCCTTCGACGCGATCCTGGACGAGGTGACGTCGGGCCGCGCGCGTGCCGGCCTCCTCATCCACGAGGGACAGCTGACGTATAGCTCGCGCGGCCTGACGAAGGTCGTCGACCTGGGCGAGTGGTGGCTCGAAGAGACAGGTCTCCCGCTTCCGCTCGGCGTCAACGTCGCGCGCCGCGACCTCGGCCACGACGCGCTCTTGCGCGTCTCGCAGGTTCTCGGCGACTCCATCGACGCGGGCCTCGCGAACCGCGAGGAGGCGATGCGCTACGCGCTCCGGTTCGGGCGCGAGCTCGATCTCGACCTCGCCGAGCGGTTCGTCGGCATGTACGTGAACGAGCTCACGCGCGACTACGGCGAGCAGGGCCGCGCGGCCGTACGGGAGCTGCTGCGCCGGGGCGAGGAGCTGAACGCCTTCGGCCGACCCGTCGAGCTCGAGTTCGTCGGCCGGAGCTAGCTGGGCTGGCCGCCGTCCGCGCGGTTTTCACACTTTCGGCACGGACTCGTGTCGCTTCCACGGGCGTTTCGGGGGTACGCTGGCGGGTGGAGGGTGGCCCGAAACCCCACCCCAAGGGGTGCGGAGTGCGGT
>JALZFG010000479.1 GCA_030861645.1 Actinomycetota bacterium | reverse complement strand
TCCTCGGAGCCGAGCGCGTCCTCCCTCCCGATCGCCGTCGGCGCGACGTCGGCGATCGAGACCAAGCCCGGGATCCGGGTCTCCTTCGACGTGAGGATCCCCCGGTACTCGCCGCCGAGGACGGCGATCGGGTAGCGCCGGTCGTTGGCCTGCTCGCCGCCGCGCGGGAGCGCGAGGACGATCACGGGCGGGCGCACGCGCTTCGCGCTCCCGGTCGCGACCGGGATCAGCGGGGAGCCCGACGGAATCCCGCCCAGCAACGAGTTCTCGACCTTCCCGCGGACGAGCGCGGCGCGCGCCGTCCGCTCGCTCACCGTGGGGCCGGCCCCGGGAACGAGGAGAGCGACCGCCCCGCGACCGCGCAGCCGTTCCAGGTCGGCGAGCTCCAGTCCCGGGACGATGACGACGGGGAAGCGGATGCTGTCGGCGTGGCCGGCCGGGGCGGCGAGCAGGACTGCCGCGAGCGCCGCCGCTGTCAGCATGGGGCAACCGTACAGCGCGTTACGCTTACCGGCCGGCATGGACATGCTGGCCGCGCGCGCCCTGCGCTCCACCCGGGGCGACATCCTGCTTGCCGCGCTTCTGGCGAGCGTGGGGTCGACCGTGCTCGTCGCGTCGGTTCCCCCGGCCGGTGACGCGCCGGCGCACCTCTACCGAACGCTGCTCGTCCGCCAGGGCGTCCACGTCTGGGACAACCTCTGGTACGCAGGCCAATACCCGCTCGTCTCGTACAGCCTCCTCTACTACTTCCCGGCGGCGCTCGTCGGGAACGAGCCGCTCGTCTTCGTTGCGGTCGTCGTCTCGGCCGCCCTCTTCGCGGCTCTCGTCGTCGGCGAGTGGGGGGAGGCGGGTCGCTGGCCGGCGCGCATCTTCGCCCTCCTCGCGATCGGGCCGCTCTTCACGGGCACGTACAGCTACGCCGTCGGCTTCGCGACGATGCTCGCGGCCCTGCTCGCCCTCCAGCGCGGGCGGACGTGGCTCGGCGTGGTCTGCGCCGCGCTCACGCTCGGGTTCAGCCCGCTCGCGTTCGTCTTCCTCTGCGTCGTCCTCGTCGCGGTCGCGCTCGGCCGGCGAGAGGTCGGACGCCGGACGATCGGGGTGGGCATCGGGCTTGCCGTTCTCGCCGGCCTCCAGCTCGCCGCGCTCGAAGCCTTTCCGAGCGAGGGCCGCTACCCGTTCCGGACACTCGAGCTCGCGGCCGTCCTGACCGCGTGCGCGCTCGGCGCTGCCCTCGCCGTGCGCGCCGCGCGCGGCCAGGTCATGCTCGCGTTCTTCGCCGTGTGGGCGCTCGTGAGCGTGGTCGGGTTCCTCGTTCCCTCGCCGTTCGGAGAGAACCTGACCCGGCTGCGCGTCTTCTTGTTCCCGCTCATGCTCCTCGCCGCCGGGCTCGCCCGCTTCCGGCCGCGTTGGCTCGCGCTCGGCGCGTGTGCCTTCGCGTTCGTCTACAACGTCATTCCCTACGCCGCCGTCGCCGCGCGCGTCGAGGCGCGGACGAGCACCCGCGAGTTCTGGATGCCCGCGCTTGCGTTCCTGAGGCGCCACTCGAGCCCCGACTTCCGCGTCGAGGTCGTGCCCACGTTCGACCACTGGGAGGCCTATTGGGTCCCGCGCGCCGGGTACGCGCTCGCGCGCGGCTGGTACCGCCAGCTCGACATCACGGAGAACGGGGTGCTCTACCGGGAGCGGCTCTCGCCCGCCGCGTACCGCAGGTGGCTCCGCCGCATGGGCGTCCGCTTCGTCCTGCTGCCAGACGCCCACCTCAGCTCGCAGGGTGCGAACCTCGAGGCCGTCCTTCTGCGGTCGGGCCGCTCGGGGCTCGCACGGGTGTTCAGGAGCGCCGACTGGGCGATCTACGAGCTCCGGCCGGCCGTGCCGCTCCTGACAGGGGCGGCACCGGCGCACATCAACGAGCTGAGCCACGAACGGATCGAAGGCGCGATCGCCGCACGCGGCGCGTACCGGCTCCGCGTCAACTACACCCGCTATTGGAAGGTCGCCGCCGGCAAGGTGTGCGTCGCCCGCGCGCCCGACGGGATGACGGTCCTTCGGGCACGGCGCGGGGGGCGCTTCGCGCTCGTGCTCGCCGAGCGGCCGCTTCCGCTGATGGCCTCCGCGCTCGGCAGGCGTCCGCACTGCTGACGGCGCGCGCGCGAACCAGGCTGAGGCCCGGCACGCCACCTCGATAACGCGAACCCCGCACGGCCGACTACGACCGCGCCGGCGTGACCCAGCCCGGCCCGCCCCAGCTGAGGTCGATCGGGTAGTGGTGGACGACGTGCGCCCAGATCATCCAGGCCGCCCAGCGCGTGACGCCGTAGAAGTAGCTCGCGCGGAAGAGCGCGAGGATCGCAGCCTCGGGCAGGAACCGCCCGAGCCAGCGCCAGGTCGCGTCGGCGTGCCAGACGACGCGGCAGAAGTAGTCGCGCGTCAGAACGCGCCAGTAGAGCAGGACGACGACGACCCAGAAGCCCTCCCAGATGACGCCTCCGGGCCCGCTGAAGTAGGCGGCCGCATCGAGGAAGCGGCCCTCCTGCGCGGCGTACGCCCACGCACCGAGCGCCACGTGGTAGGTCGTGAACGGGAAGAAGAGCATGCAGCCGACCGTGTCGCCGACGTCGGTAATCGCGTGCGCCCATTGCCCGATGAGGAAGCTCAGCGCCCAGACGCGGCTGTGGAAGAGAACGAGGATCAAGCCGGCGACGACGACGCCGAAGGCCAGCGAGTGCGTGAAGCCGACCCCCGGCCAGCCGCGGTGGAACTGCGCCGCGCTCTCGCCACCCCTGATCTCGTGCCCGAAGACGTTGACTCCGTAGACGAGCCACTTCGTCGCGAGGTCGGGCGCATAGGAGCCGATGAGAAGCGGAACGATCGCGACGCGCGTACCGAGGTGGCGCTGGATCGCGTACGGCTCGAGGTCGTGCGCGGCCCAGCTCACGAGCGGCGGCGAAGGCGGCGGGCGAGAAGCGGGACGATCCAGACTGCGAGGAGGAGGAAGGCTGCTCCCTCCGGCCAGGAGAGGATGAAGTCCGGGTTCGCGACTCCGAGCGCGATGTAGGTCGCGGCGGCCGCGAGGTACAGGACGAGAGCGGGCACGGTCGGCTGAGGCGCGACGGCGGTCGCCGCGGCGCGATTCTAGAGGCGCGCTACCGGTCGGACCCGGGCGGAGAGGACGCTCCCGACGACGCTGGTTACGCTAGCCGTCGTGCGGGGCGCGATCGCAGCCGGCCATCCCGTCACGGCGCAGGCCGGCGCGGACGTCCTCGCCGACGGCGGCAACGCCGTCGACGCCTGCATCGCCGCCGCGTTCGCCTCGTGGGTCGCCGAGAGCCCGCTCACGGGGCCGGGCGCCGGCGGCTTCATGGTCGTCCATCGCGATCGCGACCGCTCGGCGCGCGTCCTCGACTTCTTCGTGACGGTTCCGGGCCTCGGCGCGACCGGCGCGAGCCGACGCGACGTCGCCGAGATGGAGAGCGTGGACGTCGACTTCACGCCGGAGTCGTCGCAGGTCTTCCGCATCGGAGCTGCGTCCTGCGCCGTCCCGGGCGCGGTGGCGGGGCTCGAGGCCGCCCACCGCTCGTTCGGCACGCGGCCCTGGCACGAGCTGATCGCGCCCGCGATCGAGCTCGCGCGCCGAGGCGTCGTCGTGACGCGCGAGCAGGCGTACTTGCACGCGATTCTCGACCTGATCCTCCGCCATCGTCGCGAGGGACGGGCGATCTACGGACGGGACGGGAAGCGGCTCGGCGCCGGCGAGCGCCTCGTGATGCGCGACCTCGCCGCGACGCTCGAGCGCCTCGCCGCGCACGGGGCGCGCGAGCTCTACGGCGGTGAGCTCGGCGCGGAGATGGTTCGGTACCTGCGGGGCAACGGAAGCCTGATGACGCGCGACGATCTCGTCCGCTACCGCGTGATCCGGCGGCGTCCGATCCGGTCCCCGTTTCTCGGCCACGAGTTCGCCTCCAACCCGCCGCCGTCCACAGGAGGAGTCCTGATCGCGTACGCCCTTCGCCTCCTGGATCTGCTCGGCATCGGCGGGCCACCCGGCAGCGCCGAGGCGATCAGCCGGCTCGCGGAGGTCATGCGCGAGCAGCTGCGAGCGCGCGGCGGCCGCTTCCGGCGAGAGCTCTACGGCGGCGGCCTCGCCGGTCGGCTCTTCGACCCCGGAACGCTCGCGGAGGCGATGCAGCGCGTCCGCGACGGGGCGCCCGCCCCGCCCGAGCCAGCCGGGGCGCGCGGAACGACACATATCTCGGTGCTCGACGGCGAGCGGAACGCGGCGTCGCTGACGGCGAGTACCGGCGCCGGGTCGGGGATGATCGTGCCCGGAACCGGAATCCACGTGAACAACATGCTCGGGGAGTTCGATCTCGCGGTCACGGGGGCACTGCCGCGGCCGGGGCGGCGGATGACGAGCATGATGTCGCCGTCGGTCGTCCTGCG
Source organism: Actinomycetota bacterium (assembly GCA_030861645.1). Lineage (GTDB taxonomy): Bacteria > Actinomycetota > Thermoleophilia > Gaiellales > Gaiellaceae > JALZFG01. The sequence continues at coordinate 168 of JALZFG010000479.1, read as the reverse complement.
CGAGGGGCGAGCGCAGCTCGTCGTCGGCAGCGCCGGTTCCTTGCGACTGCGCGCAGCCGTGCTCCAGATCGTCGTGAACGCGATCGCGCACGGCCTCCCCGTCGACGAGGCGATCGGCTCGCCGCGCGTTCACTACGAGCCGCCGGAGATCCACTGCGAGGGCGGTAT
>JALZFG010000457.1 GCA_030861645.1 Actinomycetota bacterium | reverse complement strand
GCATCGGCCTCTACCCATTCAAGCTCGAGCCCCTCGGTCTCCACTCCGCGACGGCCCGCCTCGAGCAGCTCGGGCGTTAGATCGCTGGCCGTGACGGTTGCGCCGCGCTCCGCCGCGGGGATCGACGCGTTGCCGGTACCGGCGCCGACGTCGAGAACCCGCATCCCGGGACCGATTCCGCAAGCTTCGACGAGCCGTGGGCCCAGCGGCAGGAGCCACGTCTCGACGATTGACGGGTAGTCGCCGGATGCCCACATCGCGCGATGGCGCGCCTTGAGCTCGGAGTCCGACGTCCTGGACACGCTACCTCGCCTCCTTCGTTGACAACCCGAGCGTACAGCGGGAGCGCTCCGCCGTCCGCGCCGGCAGACCGGCATCGCGATCCTGTACGAGCACGCACTCTGGTTCCGGCCGCTGTTCGCGGAGCTCGACCGGCACCTTGTTCAGGAGTACCTGCCCGCTGCGGACGCCGGCCAGATCGAGCTGCTCGTCTGTGACCCCACCTACGGTTCCGACGAGCAGAATCCGTCCCAAAACCAATTAGGAGAATGGTTTGCGCTCGTTTACTCGTCGTTCCAGTGACGATTGCCACTTCCCATGCATAAACCGTGTTGACGTGCGACAGTACGCGGTGTAACGCCCACAACCGGTCCTGCCTGCGGCAGGAAGCGTGACGCTCTCGTCAACGGCGTTGGAGCGAGCGAGCGACGTGCGAGGATGGCGAGCCATCCGATGCCGCTCGTCTGTGGCACGAAGGAGGATGCGACTAAAGAACGCCGTGGCGCCGGAAAACGTCCGCGATATCGTCGCCCCGCTCGAGTTCCTCTCGGACAGTATCTTCAGCGGCCAATTTCTCCTCGACAAGGCGCGATGTTTCGACAGCAAGCCCTTGTGGGATTACGACGACACCCATCGCATCCCCCGCGACGACGTCGCCGGGCTCAATATCGACACCGCCGCAAGTGATCCGCTCCGCGAACGCATAGACGGCTTGGCGACCCGCCGAGTCTAGAGGCGAGATTCCCCGGGCGAAGAGCGGAAACGCCAGCGCGCGGATCTGCTCGATGTCCCGCGTTAGGCCATCCGTTACGGCTCCGATTGCGCCGCGCGACTTTGCGGCAACGCTAAGCAATTCACCCCAGATCGCGGAACGGAGCTCACCATTCGTCGCTATGACCATGATGTCGCCGGCCTTCACCTCCCGATAAGCAGCAAGCAACTTCTCGTAGGGGACGGCTTCGGGCTCATCGATGGGAGACGCCGCGACGGTGAAGGCGGTGCCGACGACGAGTCGCGTCACGGTTAGCGGACGCACCGCTGGGTCCATAACCCCGACGCGGTGTCCTTGGGCGTCGAGAACGTCGCTGATCAGCGCCGTATGCACGCCGCGGAGGCGCGTGAAGAGCCGCTCAAGCGATTGCGCGGAAACCGCCACCGAGTCGTTCAACGATACCGCGAGCGCGCCTATCCCTCGATGTCTGGAACGGCCGTTGAGCATCCTCGTCGCGATCCTCTTCCCGCCGATCTTCGTCTTCGTCACGTTCGAGGCGTCGTAAGCGCTGCGCTCAATAACGTCGTCGCCGGAACGCATTCCTCGAGCCGAGAGGTGACGGACGACACGACGCGCGCGAAGGTCGTCGAGGTGATCGCGCTTGCCGTCGACCGTTCGAAGCTCGCGGGCGCGCTGCCCTCGGGCTTCGACACCGACCCTGATTTTCAGCCGGATTCAGCGAGGCTCAGCCAGCTCGCGAGCGAGCTCCGCGCGGCGAGCGTTAGGGGCGCGTTACAGACGGCGGCCGATGAAAGGCTGATGAAGGCCGTCAGCGTGAGCTCCGCCTCTCTGCGCGAGCACCAGCCCCCCCGAGGCCGTGTAGTGGCTTGGCGCCCACCCAAGGGGCGACCCTTCCACGAGCTAGGTTTCGACGCTCGCTGAGCTCTTGCCGCGCTCCCCAGGCGGCTCAAGCGCAGGCTCGAGGATCGGAACGAGCGGGTGACCGCTCGCGAGGTGGAGACGTTTGCGGCTCGAGTAGAGCTCGCGAATACGCGCGCGTCGAGCCCGTGGACGAGCTGACGCGCGAGCAGCCCCGCTCACCGGGCGGCCTTACTGGACGACGTCCGCTACGAGCCTGTTTCCCCAACCTTC
>JALZFG010000452.1 GCA_030861645.1 Actinomycetota bacterium | reverse complement strand
CGCTCGCGCTCGTCATGGCCGCGTGGGCGGCGCTCTCGCTCGCCGAGGTCGCGCCGCTCGACACGCCGCTCGGCGGCGAGGAGCTCGACGGCTGGCAGGTCGGTCTCGCGGTCGCGGGAGTCGTCCTCTACGCTGCTGCAGCGCTCGCGTACTTCCGTCTCTCCGTGCGGCGAAAGACTCGCTTTCTGGTCGTCGTCGCGCTCGCGTTCGCACTGCTCGCCGAGGCAATGGTCGTGATCGCGTGGGCGCGGAATTGGCGCCTGTCATGGTGGGAGTGGCACGCGCTCATGCTCGGCGCGTTCGCGGCGATCGCGCTGAGCGCGCGCGCGGAGTGGCACGAGGAGCGCTTCAGCGCGCTCTACCTCGACGAGACGCTCGCCGGCGCCCGCGATGTCAGCGTCCTCTTCGCCGACCTCCAGTCCTACACGACCTTTGCGGAGCGAACGGACCCCGGCCGCGTCGCGGAGATGCTCAACGCGTACTTCGAGCGGATCGTCCCGCTCATGGAGGAGCTCGGGGGCGAGGTCCACCAGCTGATCGGAGACGCGATCATGGTCGTGTTCAACAAGGAGGGCGACACGCCCGACCACGCGCTGCTCGCCGCACGAGCCGCCGTCGCGCTCCAGCGTGCCGCTGACGAGGTCGCACGGGATCACCCCGAGTGGCCGCGCTTCCGCGTGGGAGTCAACAGTGGCGAGGTGCTCGCGGGCGTGGTCGGCGCCGCGCGCGGCCACCGCAAGCACGGTGTCGTGGGCGACACCGTCAACCTCGCGTCGCGGCTCGAGTCCGAGGCACCCGTCGGGGGCGTCGTTCTGGACGCCGAGACCGTGCGCCGGCTCCCGCCCGGAGTCCTCGTCGAGCGGCTGCCCGAGCTGCGCGTGAAGGGGAAGCAGGAGGCGGTCGAGGCGTACCTCCTCCACGACCTCGACGCCGCGCGACCCGGTTCCTAGGAGGGCTCCACGACTCGCGTGGCTAAACGGCCTGCGCGGAGTTCTTCGGCCGTCTCTGCTTGTGATACTCCCGCGGGACGTACCACCTGACGAGCCTCCCGAGACGCGACTGCCGACACCAGCAGTCCTGAGGGCACCCTCAGGTCATCCCCATCGGATTGTGCAGCTTCGCGAGGAGGCTCCGCTGCTCTCGCATTGGGGCCGATGGTAGCTGTGCCACGCGGCGGTGAACTTGGCCGCCCACGTCCGCCCCGTGGTCGGGCCGAAGACGGTATGAGCGGGCGGCGACCCGCTTTCGCTAGGCGCTCCTGGCGGCGAAGAGCGCTCGCGGCTGGCGCACTCGGTCACCGCCGTGCCTCCTCGGCGAGGGCGAGCGCCGAGGAGGCGTCCTTCTCCGCGCCCATCTCGCGGAAGGCGGCGGCTGCGTCCTCGGCCCGCTGAGCGGCCTCCTGGGAGCGCCCCTCGCGAAGCAGGATCCGCGCGATCGTCCGCTGGACGTCGGCGACGGTCGGCGTATGGCCGATCTCGGCAGCGATCGCCAGAGCGCGCTCGCCGTGCTGGAGCGCCGGCCCGAGCTCGCCGGCCGCGAGCAGCTTCTCGGCGAGGTTGCCGTACGCGGCGGCACGTCCGGACCCGTGAGCGATGCGCTCGAACTCCTCGATCGCGCGGCGGTCGAGCTCGATCGCCTCGCGGATGTTGCCGAGCTCGAGCTCGACGAGGCCGAGGCCGATGAGGCAGCCGCCGAGCTCCTCGACATCGCCGACGCGCTCCGCGATCGCGAGGCCGCGCCGGAGCGCTGCTGCCGCTTCGTCGGCCCGACCCACTGCGGCGTAGACATTCCCCTCGATCCGAAGCGCGGTGGCGAGCCCGCGCAGGTCCTGTTGATGGTCGAAGATCCGCTCGGCGTCGAGCACGTGCGCGAGCGCGGGCCCGAGACGCCCGCTCACAGTCTCCGCTCTCGCCAGCTGGAGCAGGAGGTGACCGACGACGCCGTCCTCGCGGCCCTCGGCGTCGGCCAGGGCGGCCTCGAGCACGCCGGCGGCCTGCTCGAACCGGCCGGCGACGGACAGCGTCCAGCCGCGCTCGAGCCGGAGGGCGAGGTCGTCCGGCGCGCTGTCGAGGAGCGCGAGCGCGTCGTCGTAGCAGCCCTGTTTGCGGAATGTGGCGGCGGCGCCGCGCCAGGCGCGAGCGTCGCCCGAGGTATCCCGAACCCGGAGGTAGAGGCCGAGCGCCTCCTCGTAGTCGCCGACGAGCTCGCGCAGGTCGGCAAGGGCGAGCGCGATCTCGGGATCGTCGCCGCCGATCTCGAGCGCGCGCTCGAGGTGGAGGATGGCCGCATCGTTCGCGTACAAGGCCCGCGCCCGCTCTGCGGCGCGTACGAGGTACTCGACGGCCTTCGGGCCGGCTTCGCCGAGGTACAGGTGGCGCGCAAGCAGCTCGACGACGTCATCCCTCGCCCCGTAGAGCCTCTCCGCCGCGTCCGCGACGCGCCTGTGGAGATCGCGACGCGTCCGCGCGAGAAGGCGGCCGTACGCGGCGTCCTGCATGAGGGCGTGGCGAAACGTCAGCCGTTCGTCGTCGAAACCGCGCTCGAGGAACCCGCCCGCCACGAGCTGATCCAGAGCCGCGTCGAAGCCCTCCGTGACGCCGGCAACCCGCTCGAGGAGCGGGAACGGGACGCGCCGCCCGATCACGGATGCCGTCTGGAGCAGCGTCGCTGCGGCGTGCGGAAGCAGGTCGATGCGCGCCGCGAGGACGCCCTCGACCGTCGGAGGCAGCTCGCCGGGCGCCGCGCCGTGCTCCTGGAGAGCGCGCGCGAGCTCCTCGACGAAGAACGGATTGCCCGCGGTGCGCTCGTGCACCCGATCCGCGAGGCCGGGCCGGAGCTCACCGAGCACGCCGACGAGGATCGCCTCGACCTCGTCGCGGTCGAGCGGCCCGAGCTCGAGCGTTCGCGCGGCGTTCGTGACCTCGCGGAGCGCGTCCGCCCCCTCCCGTCGCGAGACGAGGTACAGCGTGAGCCGCGACTCGCCGCAGCTCGCGGCGAGCTCGGCGGTGAGCGCGAGCGACGCCTCGTCTGCCCAGTGCACGTCCTCCAGGGCGAGCACCGTCGGCTGCGCTGCCGCGAGCCCCCGCAGCCAGGATTCGACGTCGCCGTGGAGCGCCCGCCGGTACGCCTCGGGCTCGACCTCGACGTCGGCGCGGAGACCGAGCAAACGATCGATGTACGGGCTCGCGGGCCGGTCCGGTGTCTCTCGAAGGAGTTCCGAGTACGGCCAGTAGGCGACGCTCGCGCCGTAGGACAGGCAGCGGCCTTGGAGCCAACGGATCCCCCGCGCCTCGGCGCGCGCGCGAACCTCGGC
>JALZFG010000441.1 GCA_030861645.1 Actinomycetota bacterium | reverse complement strand
CCGAACAGCGCGTAGCCGGGCCCGTACGCCTCGTACGCGACCGGGCCGTACGTGTCTCCGGCGGCGTTCGCGGACTCGCAGCGCCCGTTCGTCTGGATCCGCTCGCGGATCTCGCCCTCCGCGTCGGCGGCGCCGCACGCCTTCAGGTTCTCCTCCACGGGGAAGTTCCCGTACGGGCTCCGGCCCTCGCCGTAGATGCGCTCGGCGCCGATCACGCCGGAGTACCCGACGTCGATCACGTTCGTGTCGGCGAGGACGTCGAAGCCGATCTTGAAGCCGGAGACGAAGACGGCGACCGCGAGCAGCACCCACACCGGAAAGACGGGCCGCGTGGGCGCCCCGCGCCCGCGGAAGCCGATCCAGGCGCAGCGCGCGATCGCGTAGACGAGCGGCATCGCCGTGAAGACGTCGCCGCGGTTGAAGAACCAGAGCGAGACCGAGAACGAGAGGAGGACGAGCAGGTCGAGGTTGCGCAGGCTGAGCGGCCGGCGGAGGTCGGCGAGGCCGAGCAGGAAGACGAGGCAGAAGCCGAGCCAGACCGGCAGGCTCGTCACGGTCTTGCCGGCGAACCAGCCTCGGTACCCGCGCGCCATCGTCCACGCGACCTGGGGCCCGGTCCAGGCCTCGAGCACGCGTCCGCCTGCGGAGACGGTGCCGGTTGCGATCTCGCCGGCCTCCCCCCACCAGACGTGCACTCGCCAGGCACCCTGCTTCTCGTTGAAGTCGGCGTCGCTGGCGCGCCCCCGCTCGGGGTACCGCTCGAGCCAGTCCGCGACCTTGCCCTCGCGGAGGAAGGCGGCGATTGCCGCGCGCTCGCCGACGCGCGGCGCGGCGCCGACCGCGGGAGCGAGAACGAGGGCGGCGGCGACCGCGAGAGCGATGGCAACCGTAGCGGCCGTCGAGCGCGAGGGCACCGCCGCGGCAGGCTACCCAATCCTTCGCTGACCACCCCTCCTCGTGAGGAGCGCGCTGTCCGGCTTCTGGGCACGCCGAGGTAAGGTCGCGCCGGTGGCGAGAGTGGTCTCCGCAGCGGGCTTCGCGCGCGGAGCCGTGCGCCTCCTCGGCGAGCACTGGGCCCTCGCGCTCGTGCTCGCGCTCGCCGCGGCACTGCGCGTCGCCGTCGCCGTCGCCTACCGCCCCGCACTCTTCTTCATCGGCGATTCCTGGGGGTACCTCGAGCGCGCCTACGACCACACGTTCGTCGGCTTCGGCTTCGGCCAGCCGAGCGGGTACCCCGTGGTGATCAAGCTGCTCTCGTACGTGACCCACGACCTCGCCGCGATCACCGCGCTCCAGCACGTTGTGGGGCTCGCGACGGGCGTCCTCGTATACGCGCTTTCGCGCAAGCTCGCTGTGCCGCACCTGCTCGCCGCGGCAGCGGCCGCAATCGTCCTTCTCGACAGCTACACGCTCGCTCTCGAGCAGGACGTTCTCTCCGAGAGCATCTTCGCCCTCTTCCTGCTCGTGAGCGCGTATCTCGCGGTCGTCGCCCGCGGCCCCGCAGCGCTCGCGGCCAGCGGCCTCGTGCTCGGAGGAGCGACGACGATTCGCGTGGTTGCGCTGTTTGCGATTCCCGTCTGGCTCGCCTACGTCGCCTGGCGGCATCGAAGCTGGGCGGCAGTCGCCTCGGCTCTCGTCGCGGTGGCGCTTCCGGTCGTCGCCTACACCGCGATTCACGCGGGCAGGGGCCACGGGCTTTCGTGGACGCAGTTCGAGGGGTACGTCCTCTACGGAAGGGTCGCCCGCATCGCCGACTGCTCGGGCGCGCAGGTTCCAGCCGACACCAGGCGGCTCTGCGAGGATGACGACGAGCGATTGGAGCGGTTGCGGGCGGGATGGGAGCCGTCGACGTACGTCTTCAATCCCGATTCTCCCGCCCGCCGCGCCTTTCCGGTGTTTCCGAGCACCGAAGTCAACCGTCGGCTGCGCGCGTTCGCGCTCGCGATCATTCGCGCGCATCCGTGGGACTACCTCCGCACGGTCTCAATCGAGTTCCTCGCGTACTTGCGGCCGGATCGCTCCGTGCCGAAGTCGGCAGTCCTCTTGCCGGATCGGGACCTCCCGCACGAGGCGCTCGTGGACGAGTCCGTCGACCGACACTTCCCCGACTACGAGCAGCGCCTCCATCCCCCCGCACGTTTCCTGCTTCGCTACCAGGACGTCGTTCACGTTTCGCCGGTCCTCCTTGCGCTCCTCGTGTTCGCAAGCGTCGCGAGCGTCGCGGTCGCCGCCGCTTCCCGGACCGTGACCCTGCCGCACCAGGCCGAGGTCGTCTTCCTGGTCGGAACGGCGCTCACGCTCTCGTTCGCGGCGGTCGCGACGGTCGAGCTGACGCTCCGCTTTCTCATTCCGACGCTTCCACTGCTCGTCTGCGGGGGCGCCCTTGCGCTGGTCTCGTTGGCGCGTGCGGCCTCCGCCACGGCGCGCGTGCTCCCCGCCGGGTGGAGGACGCGGCACCTGCATCGCTGACGGGCCGAGCATCGCGCTCAGCGCCGGCACGGCTCCTCACCGTCGCCGCCGAGACCCACGGGAGGCACAACAACGCGCTCCTTCGCGGACGCCGCGAGCCCGATTGGTCCCCGAACGCTTGACGTCGTAACGAGTCTTCTGCCTCGAGGTCCGTGCGGTGCCCCCATGCCGGTGGGCTTGAACCGTAGGCCGCCTACGGGGACGACCCGATGAGGTGTCGACGGTCAGCGCGACGGGGCAGGCTCACGATCCGTGGCCGTGACTCCGAGCCGCATGGCTGCGCTCGCTCGCTGGGGACAGCGAAGCGATGTCGTCCGGCCCTCAGCGGGCAGTGGACCTCGTGCCGATGAGGCGGCTTCGCCCGTGGCGCCCGACCCTCAGTGGGAGGGATCCGTG
>JALZFG010000440.1 GCA_030861645.1 Actinomycetota bacterium | reverse complement strand
GGCGTACGCGTCCTCGGCGATGCCGGCGATCTCGTCCCAGTCGAGCCCGCGGTCGAGCCGAACCCCGATCCAACCCCTGCGTCCGACGTACGGCGGCACGAAGAACCGGTCCGGATCGGCGGTAACGAGCATCCGCTGCATTTCCACGGGCGCCGCGCACCAGAGCGCGTAGCGCCCGTCGCCGTGGTGGTTCGTCAGCACCATCAGGAACGCTCGTTTCCGGCCGACGAAGAACGTCGGCGCGCCGTGGCTGAGGCGCTCGCTCGTCTCCGGCAGCGCCAGACAGAGCTCGCGGATCCGCGCCAGCGTGCGCTCGCGGTCATCAGAATCGGGAATCGCCTGGTCTTCCACTCCTGCTGATGGAGCCTACTTGTGAAGGAGCTTCGTGAGGCGCCGGTCGGCGAGCGCATAGAACACGAGCGTCATCGCAGCGAGGTAGCCGACATTCGCGAGCACGACGGGCTTCACGTCCCCAAGCGTGAACGCGCGCAGCAGCTCGACTCCGTGGTAGAGCGGCGTGAGCGGGAGGAGCCACCTCGCGGCGTCGGGGTACTCGGCCGCCGGGACGAATGTCGCCGAGAACAGGAACATCGGCAGCGTGAAGAGCTCGATGACGGCGAAATCAGCCCAGGAGCGCATGAGCGTCGTGCCGTACAGCGCCGCCGCCGCAAAGGCAGCGCACACGAGGACGGAGGCGGGAACGGCGAGCACCGCCCAGGGCGAGGCGACGAGACCGAGTGCGAGCATCACGCAGACGAACCCGAGCGCGTAGACGGCGCCGCGCATGAGCGTGTACAGGAGCTCACCGAGGGCGACGTCGCGCGCACTCAGTGGGGTCGCGAGGACGCCCTCGTACGTGCGCGCATACTTCAGCTTGAAGAAGACGTTGCCGGCCTCGTAGACCGGGCCGTTCATCGCCGATGCCGCCAGCAGCGCGGGCGCGACGAACTCGCGGTACGGGACGGAGCGCCCGCCCACATCGATGTGGCCGACGAGGGCGCCAACGCCGATTCCCAGCGCAAGGAGAAAGAAGAGCGGCTCGAAGAAGCCCGACACGACGACGAGCCAGGCCGCGCGCGAGCTGGCGAGGTTGCGCTCCACGAGACGCCAGGGGCGCGTCGCCCAGGCCGGCAGCCGGGGAGGGATGCGGAGGCCGAGGTCGAGGACGCTCATCGCAGCAACTTTTCCGCGTACGCGCGCACGGCCAGGACAGCGCCGATCGCCGCCATCGCCGCGAGGTAGAGCACGTGCGCCGCGTCCGCCGCCGGCTCGACTCGGCCCGATGCGAGGTCGCGGCAGAGCTCGACTCCGTGCCAGAGCGGCGTCGCCCACGCTGCCGGCTCCAGCCAGTCGGGGAGATTGTTGACGGGGAAGAACGTCCCCGAAAAGAGGAAGAGCGGCATGAGGCCGAACCGGTAGATCGCGGCGAGCCAGTTCGCGTCGTCGAGGTGCGCGCAGATCGCGGCGAGCACTGCGGTGAATGCGAGCCCGCAGAGCAGCGCCGCGAGCGGGGCGAGGACGGCGAGCCACGAGACGAACGCACCGCCGGCCCCCGCGACGAGCGTAAAGAGAGACACCGCGAGCGCGATCCGAACGGCCGCCCAGCCGAGAACACCGGCGACGAGCTCCGACACCCGGACGGGCGTTGCCACGACCGCGTGGTAGGTGCGGAGCCACTTCAAGCCCGCGACGACGGGATACGTCGCCGCACTTCCGCCCGTCTGCATCGCCGTCGCGGCGAGCAGCCCGGGGGCGACGAACTGCAGGTAGCTGAGGCCGCCGAGGTCGGGGCGGGCGCGATCGACGAGAGCGCCGAGCAGCACGCCGATCGAGAGCAGGAAGAACACGGCGCTGAGAAAGGAGGTGGTCACGGTCCCGCGCCACATCCGCCGGTAGCCGCGCGCGTGCCAGCCGACGACCGCGAGGACGCGGTGAGCAGCAGCCATCAGTCGATCAGGCTGCGACCGGTCAGCGTGAGGAAGACGTCCTCGAGGGTGCTCCGCCGCACGAGCACGCTTTCAGGCCGCACTCCGCGCGCGTGGACGGCGTCGAGGGTGGCGTCGCCGTCCTCGGTCCCGATCAGGATCCGGTCCGCGAGCACCTCGAGGCGGCTGCCGACGCCCTCGAGCCGGGAAGCGACGCCGTCTCGCGCGGCGAACCGCACCTCGACCACCTCCCGCTCGACGTAGCGCGCGATCAGCTCGCGCGGCGACCCCTCGGCGACGATTCGCGCCCGGTCCATGATCACGAGCCGGTCGCAAAGCTGCTCGGCCTCGTCCATGTAGTGCGTCGTGAGGACGAGCGTGACCCCCTGTTGCTTCAGCCGGTAGAGGCGATCCCAGAGCGCGTGGCGGGCCTGGGGATCGAGTCCGGTCGTCGGCTCGTCGAGCAGCATCAGCTCCGGCGCGGCCACCAGCGCGCGAGCGATCGTGAGCCGTCGCTTCATCCCGCCGGATAGGGATTCGACGCGCGCGTGGCGTCGCTCCGCGAGCTGGACGAAGTCGAGCAACTCGTCCACGCGCCGCCGGATCACGTCGCGCGGCAATCCGAAGTACCGTCCGTAGACGAGGAGGTTCTCCGCGACGTCCAGCTCGATGTCGAGGTTGTCCTCCTGCGGGACGACCCCGAGCCGCTCCCGGATCGCCGGCCCGTCCCGCTCGGGGTCGCGGCCGAGTACGCGCAACGTGCCTGCGCTCGGAGGCGAGACGGCGCCGATCATCCGCATGGTCGAGCTCTTCCCGGCTCCGTTGGGACCGAGGAAGCCGAACGTCTCGCCGCGCGCGACCGCGAAGTCGATCGCGTCGACGGCGACGAAGTCGCCGTACCGCTTCGTCAGCCCACGAGCCTCGATCAGAGGAGGGTCGGCGGCCACGCGCTGACGCTAGCGAAAGCGAGAGGGCGCCTTACCGCGGGTCGTGGCTCCGGCCGCGCCGCCCGCTCCCCCCGGAAACTGCGCGAGCGCTCCCGTTGATCGGGACGATAGATTTAGCATGGTCTAACTTTTGATTTCGACCCGTGCGCGCGAAACCGATCAGCGTTGGCGACGGCGCGAACTCGCGCCGGCTTGCTGCTGGCCTCGGAGTCGCATAGACGATGGCGCTTCAACCGCAGGCCCCGCCCCAGTCCCGGGTCGCCGCTCCCGACGCGATCGACGTCCTCCCCGGCGAGGCGCACGTGCTCGCCGCCGCCGAGCGCTCGCTTCAGGGGGAACGGCGCGGCTTCCGCGCACTCTGGCCGTTCCTCGGCCCCGCCTTCATCGCAGCGGTCGCCTACGTCGATCCCGGGAACTTCGCCACGAACTTCGCCGGTGGCGCTCAGTACGGCTACTTGCTCCTCTGGGTGATCCTCGCCTCGAATCTGATGGCGATGCTGGTGCAGACGCTGAGCGCGAAGCTCGGGATCGCGACGCAGCTCAACCTCGCCGAGGTCTGCCGTGAGCGCTTTCCGCGACCCGTCTCGATCGGCCTCTGGATTCAGGCGGAGGTGATCGCGATGGCGACCGATCTCGCCGAGTTCATCGGTGCCGCCCTCGGATTGCACCTGCTCTTTGGGATCCCACTCTTCCCGGCGGGCGTGATCACCGGCGTCTTCGCGTTCGTGATCCTCGCGCTGCAGGCGCGGGGCTTCCGCCAGCTCGAGGCGGTGATCGCCGGACTCGTCGGCGTGATCCTGGCCGGCTTCGCGTTCCAGGTCGTCGTGGCCGAGCCCTCGCCGGGCGGGGTCCTCGCGGGGCTGAAACCCGGCTTCGCCGATAACGAGAGCGTCCTCATCGCGGTCGGAATCCTCGGCGCGACCGTCATGCCGCACGTCATCTGGCTCCATTCAGCGCTGACGCAGCGGCGAATCGTGGGAGCGAACGAGGAGGCGCGCCGGCGAATCTACCGCTTCGAGCGCGTCGATGTCGTCATCGCGATGTCGATCGCCGGTCTCATCAACATGAGCATGCTGATCACAGCGGCGAGCGTGTTCTACGCGCGCGGGAAGACGGGCGTCGACGAGCTCGACGAGGTGTTCACGGGCCTCGGCGACATCGTCACCCCGTACGCCGGCATCTTCTTCGGTGTCGCGCTGCTCGCGTCGGGGCTCTCCTCGTCGTCGGTCGGGACGATGGCGGGGCAGGTCGTCATGCAGGGGTTCATCCGCCGGAGGATTCCGCTCTTCGTTCGGCGAGCAGTCACGATGGCACCGGCGCTCATCGTCATCGCGCTGGGAATCAACGTGTCCGCGGCGCTCGTGCTGAGCCAGGTGACCCTCTCCTTCGGCATTCCCTTCGCGCTGATTCCGCTGGTCCTGTTCTGCCGAGATCGAAAGCTGATGGGCGCGCTCGTAAACCGTCGTGCGACGACGCTCGCCGCCGGCATCGTCGCGACCCTGATCATCGCGCTCAACGTCATCCTCCTTTACCTGACGTTCGTCGGCTAGCGTCGCGCGTCGCTCCCGGCTACGGGGCGTCACCATGCCGTCGCGCTTGTCCGACGGAGTGGGAGGCGAACGAGAAGTTGCGACACGACCGGCGGCACCTGAGCCCTCTACGCCCCGCGGGCGCGCTGACTCACTTCTGTTGCGGCAGCGCGACCAAAGAAAAAGGTGGCGAGGGCCGGAATCGAACCGGCGACACCACGGTTTTCAGCCGTGTGCTCTACCAACTGAGCTACCTCGCCGTGGCCGCTCCAGTCTAGCCCAGGCGCATTCGAATCCCGCGAGGAAGACGCCCGCACACGGTGATCCCGCCCGCGGGCGTCTCGTCGGAAAGCGTCCGGGCCGGTGCTACCGCGCCGCTGACGCCCCGCATTCGGGAGCTTAGACCGTCGAGGCAGCTTCCTGCAACCAGCGGCCGCTCGCCGTTGCGGTGCGAATTCCAACCGGCTGTCCCGGTCGCAGCGAGAACATCTCGGCCGCGCTTCCGCGGTTGATGGCGACGGCGACGCTTCCATACGAGTCTTCGTAGAGAATGATGTCCCCCGGCCGCGCTTCCGCGTACGTTCGAGCGGCGACGGCGTAGTAGCGCTCGCCCTGAAGCTCGAGCTCGACGCGCGTCCCGTGGCCGATGCCCGCGCGTTTGAGCTGGGCGCCGGTGACGTTCAGCTGGACGTTGCCGTACCGGTCGACGTAGAGCGCGAGCGCACTGATTCCGCCGGCGTGAAGCTCCGGCTGCGGGACCTCGAGACGGACGAGGGCGTCGGGATCGACGGGCGGGCCCAGCTCGCTCGGGTCGAGGCCGAGTGCGAGATGGGCCGCGGCTGGAGCGAAGAGGTCGCGCCCGTGGAAGGTCCGCGAGACGTGCTCGAGCGCGTACGTCGGGTTCGCGAGCTCGTTCGCCGCGGCCACCCCGCCGTGCGCTTCCGCTGCCGGCAGCAGGAGGCCGTTGTCCGGCCCGACGTAGCAGCGACCGGAGCGATCTCGCAGCACGAGGGGACGGCGCGGTCCGCCGACGCCGGGATCAACGACGGCAAGATGGACAGCTTCCGGCATGTAGGGGAGCGTGTTCCTGAGCACGAGCGCGCCCTGCATGACGGCCTGCGGTGGGATGCCGTGCGTGATGTCGATGATCTGGATCTGGGGCGCGATCCGTCTCATCACCCCGTGGCACGTCCCGACGAAATCGTCCTGGAGTCCGTAGTCCGAGAGGAACGTGATGAACACGGCGCGACTGTATCGGCGAACGGGAGCTGATTCGCGCGCTCACGCCTGACGGACGTTCTCGACGGCCTTCACTAGGCCCTCCGTGTCGTGCGTTCGGGCCTCGGCGAGAACGCGGACGCCCGCGGCGCGTGCTGCCGCCGTCGTCTGCGGTCCGATCGAGATCGCCGGTGCCGCTGCGCCGGCGGCGCCGTACGCACGGGCGGCGGAGGCCGACGCAAGCAGAACGACGTCGGCCTCCGGAAGCTGATCGCGTCGGAGCTCGAGCTCCACTGTCCGGTAG
>JALZFG010000424.1 GCA_030861645.1 Actinomycetota bacterium | reverse complement strand
GCGCGCGGGCATCTCGCGCCCCGCGCGGGAGCAGGTCGTCGGGATGCTGACGGCGTGGGGAATCGTCGACGACAGCCGGCTGGCGGCAGCCGCCGCGCAGTCGCTCGCGAAGCGCGGAGTCGGCGATGCTGCGATCCGCTTTCGCCTCGAGCAGCTCGGGCTGGAGAGCGAACAGGTGTCGCTCGCGCTCGCCGACCTGGCTCCCGAGGAGGATCGGGCGCGCGAGCTGCTGAGCGGCGCTCCGCCGACGCCGAAGAGCGCCCGCCTCCTCGCCGGGCGGGGCTTCAGTGACGACGCGATCGAGGCCGCGGTGGGCACGCCCGTTGCGGATGACGGGTGAGCAGGTTAGGATACGAGCGTTTCCATTCGACATTTCCGCTGCAGATCGCGCTTTTCCGAAGAGAACCAGACGACGAGAGACTTCAGACGACGTTGCCGACGACCAGCAGCACCGTTGATGTATCGGTGAGCACCGCCCGCTAACCCCGTACGCGGGCCGGCGACGGCTGCTCCGATTCGGAAGAGGGCCGCCCTGCGCGGTGATGCCGGATGGGCCCCCGCGGCGTCCGGACGCTGCGGACAACTGATTTCGCGTCCGGCAGCCCCGGGCGCCTAGACCGGGAGTTCCGAATGGTCATCGTCATCGGAATCGTGATCGGGCTCGCCGTCGGCGCGGTGGCCGGCGCGCTCGTCGCGCGCGGGCTGGCCGCCTCGGCGCTCGGCGCAACCCAGCGAAGGCACGACTTCGTGCTCGCCGAGGCGAAGCAGGAGGCAGAGGCGATCCGCCGCGAGGCGCAGATCGAGGCGCGCGAGCAAGCGGTGAAGCTCAACGCCGACGTCGAGCGCGAGATCCAGGCGCGGCGAACGGAAATCGTGAAGATCGAGGAGCGCGTCCTGGCGAAGGAGGAGGAGATCGACCGGAAGCTGACCGAGCTCGCGCGGCGCGAGGAGGCGATTGCAGACGGCGAGCGGCGGACGCGTGAGGCGCAGGAGGAGCTCGAGCGCCTCCACGAGCGGGAGCTCGCCGAGCTCGAGCGCATCTCGAGCCTGACGATCGACGAGGCGAAGGCACAGCTGCTCGAACGCTCCGAGGAGCTGATCAGGCACGAGCTCGCGCGCGAGGTCCGCCAGCTCGAGGAGGAGGCGCGGAACGAGGCGAAGCGGCGAGCGCGGAATCTCGTCGCGGACGCGCTGCAGCGGGTGGCGGCGAGCCACGCGAGCGAGACGACGGTCTCCCTCGTCGAGCTGCCCTCCGACGATATGAAGGGACGGGTGATCGGCCGCGAGGGCCGGAACATCCACGCGCTCGAGGCGCTGACCGGGGTCGAGATCATCATCGACGACACCCCGCAGGCCGTCCTGCTCTCGTCGTTCGACCCGGTTCGCCGCGAAATCGCGCGAATCACCCTCATGAAGCTGATCGAGGACGGGCGCATCCACCCCGCGCGGATCGAGGAGACGTACTACCAGTCGAAGCTCGAGCTCGAAGAGCATGTCGTCCAGGCGGGCGAGCAGGCGGTCTTCGAGGCGCGTTGCGGCGAGTTCCACGAGGAGCTCGTGAAGTTGCTCGGTCGCCTCCACTATCGGACGAGCTACGGGCAGAACGTCCTCAAGCACACGCTGGAGGTCGTCCACCTCGCGGGGATCATGGCCGCGGAGCTCGACGCGAGCATCAAGACGGCGAAGCGCGCGGCCCTTCTCCACGACATCGGCAAGGCGGTCACGCACGAGGTCGAGGGCTCGCATGCCCTCATCTCGGCGCAGTACGCCCGCCGTTACGGGGAGTCGCAGGGCGTTGTCCACGCGATCGAGGCGCACCACTACGAGGTGCAGCCGCAGACGGTCGAGGCGGTGCTGCTCATCGCCGCCGACGCCATCTCCGCCTCGCGCCCCGGCGCGCGCGGCGAGAGCCTCGAGCACTACATCAAGCGGCTCGAAGCGCTCGAGGAGATCGCGACGCGGAAGCCCGGCGTCGAGAAGGCCTATGCGCTCCAAGCCGGCCGCGAGATCCGCGTGATCGTGAAGCCCGCGGAGGTCGACGACGACGGCGCCGTGCTGCTCTCGCACGAGATCGCGCGGGAGATCGAGGACCAGCTCGAGTACCCAGGCCAGGTGAAAGTGACGGTCATCCGTGAGAGCCGAGCGGTCGAGGTGGCCCGGTAGCGACCTGCGCGGAGAGCGCGCACGAATCCGACGCCGAGGACGGCGTTACCGGTCAGCGTGACGAGCGCGATCGCGAGCCCGTCGTACCACTTGCTGCCGTCTGTCTGACTTACGGTCGCGCACACGCGCGGCTTCGCGACTGCGGCGCTGGCCGCGAGCGACGGGTCGTGCGGCACGAGGAGGTCGGTGATGTGGCGATCGACCGCGATCCACTGCTCCTCACTCATCGTCTACGGGCGAACGTCGTAGACCTCGACACCGTCGAGCCGGCGCGGGTCGGATCGACGCGCCTCAGGAGCGCCCGCCAGGCCCGGCTCGCCGGGGTCCGACCACGACGGCGCTGACGCGCTTAGCGGCGAGGAAGGCGCGCAGCTGCTCGCTGACGGCCGCGGGATCGGCGGCGAGGCGGCCGAGCACGTCACGACCGAACAGGAGCGGGGAGACACAGGCGAAACCGCCGGCGACGAGGAACTCGCGCGCGATCGGGCACGCGCGCCCGAGCGGGAGCGCGACAGGTGCGCCGATACGATGCACGAGACCGTGAAGCGCTACCACGTCACGACCTTCGGCTGCCAGATGAACGCTCATGACTCGGAGCGGATCAAGGGGCTGCTGGAGGACCTCGGTCTCGGCGAAGCCGTGTCGCCTGAGGCGGCCGACGTGCTCGTCTTCAACACGTGCACGATCCGCGAGAAGCCGGATACACGCCTTGCGGCACACCTCGGGAACGCCAAGGTCCTCAAGGAACGCGACCCGGAGCGAGTCGTGGCCGTCGGCGGCTGCTATGCGGAGGCCCAGCGCGAGCGGCTCTTCGAGCTCTACCCGTTCGTGGACGTCGCCTTCGGCCCCGGCTCGATCTCGCACCTGCAGGACTGGCTCGGCGCCGGCGGCGCAGGGGTGGCGCGCGGCCGGTTCGGAACGGGCGAGTCCCGGTCGTTCGCGGCCGAGCTGCCGCTCAAGCGCGAGCGCCCGTTCCAGGCGTGGGTGCAGATCTCGATGGGCTGCAACTCGGTCTGCTCCTACTGCATCGTGCCAGCCGTGCGCGGGCGCGAGCTCAGCCGTCGCCCCGGCGCCGTGCTCGCGGAGGTGAGCGCGCTCGCGCGCCAGGGCGTGAAGGAGGTGACGCTGCTCGGGCAGAACGTCAACTCGTGGGGACGGGACCTCCCGCCCGACATCAGGACGGACTTCGGCGTTCTTCTCCGCGCGGTCGACGCGGTCGACGGCATCGAGCGGATTCGATTCACGAGCCCGCACCCGAAGGACTTTCGGCCGGGCGTCATCCAGGCGATGGCGGAGTGCGGCGCCGTCTGCGAGCACGCCCACCTCCCGCTCCAGTCGGGATCGACCCGGCTGCTGAAGCGGATGCGGCGCACGTACGGGCGCGAGCGGTATCTGCGGCTCGTCGCCGAGATGCGCGAGGCGATCCCGGATCTCGCGCTCAGCACGGACATCATCGTCGGCTTCCCGGGAGAGACCGACGAGGACTTCGAGCAGACGCTCGAGGTCGTCGAGGAGGTGCGCTTCGACGGCGCGTTCACGTTCATCTACAGCCCTCGCCGCGGGACGGAGGCGGCGGAGATGCCCGATCAGGTGCCGGAAGGGCTGAAGCACGCGCGACTGGAGCGCCTGGTCGAGGTCGCGCAGCGCGTCGCCGCCGACCGAAACGCGCAGCGGGTCGGACGCGTGGAGGAGGTGCTCGTGGAGGGCCCGAGCAGGACTGATCCCGCCCTCGTTCGGGGTCGAACGCGTCGCAACACGACGGTGAACTTCGGCGCGCGCGCGCAGCCGGGCGACCTCGTCGACGTCCGCATCACGGGTGCGACCTCGACGACGCTGCGCGGCGAAGAGCTCGTCGCAACCGCGGCCTAGTGCCGAAGCGACAGCTCGTCTGGGACGGGTGCGTGAACGTCCGCGACCTCGGCGGGCACCCGGCCGACGACGGACGCGAGACGCGGTTCGGCGCGGTCGTACGCGCCGACAACGTCCGGCGCCTCTCCGACGACGGCTGGCGGCAACTCGTCGAGCACGGGGTCCGGCGCATCGTCGATCTTCGCTTCCAGGCCGAGCTCGACGACGATCCGCCGTGCGACGTCCCCGTCGAGGTCGTCCACGTGCCTCTCCTCGGCGAGCGCGAGCGCGCGCGCGAAGTCGACGAGCTCGCGAAGCACATCGACGAGCCGGTCGCGTGGAGGTCGACGATCTACCTCGAGTTCCTCGAGCGCTTCCCCGCGAACTTCGCCCGCGCCGTCGCTGCAGTCGCGCGCGCGCCCGCGGGAACCGTCCTCATCCACTGCGCGGGCGGTGTCGACCGGACCGGTCTCGTCGCGGCGCTCCTTCTGCGTGTGGCCGGCGTGGGCGTCGAGACGATCGCCGCGGACTACGCCGAGAGCGAGCAGAACTGGGCACCGTTCGTCGACGCGTGGATCGAAGAGGCCGAGGACGACGAGGAGCGCAGGCACCGTCGCTTGCTCGCGCTCATGCCCGCCGAGGCGATGCTCGTGGTGCTCGAAGAGCTCGAGGCGCGCCACGGGAGCACGCGCTCGTACCTGCTGAAGGCAGGCCTCGAGGAGGCGGATCTCGTGGACGTGCGGGCGCGGCTGCTCAGATGAGCATCGTCGCGATCTTCGGTCCGACCGCCTCCGGCAAGAGCGACGTCGCCGAGACCATCGCGCGGCGGATCCCCGCGGAGGTCGTCTCGGCGGATTCGATGCAGGTCTACCGCGGCCTCGCGATCCTGTCGAACCAGCCGAGCTACCCGACACACCTCGTCGGCATCTGGCCACTCGACCACGAGGGCTCGGTCGGCGAGTACCAGCGGCTAGCGCATGCCACGATCGACGCGATCCTCGAGCGTGGACGGACGCCGCTGGTCGTCGGCGGCACCGGCCTCTACCTGCGCGCGGCGCTCGCGGAGCTCGAGATCCCGCCCGAGCCGACACCCGGCCTGCGCGAGCGGCTCGAGCGGTTGTATGAGCAGCTCGGTCCGCACGGCGCTCACGCCCTCCTCGCCGAGCGAGACCCGGCCTCCGGCGCGCGCGTGCATCCCAACGACCGGCGCCGGGTCGTCCGCGCGCTCGAGCTCACGGAGCTCGGGTCGACCCTGCGCCCGCGCGACTACCGGCTGTGGAGCGAGGCGACGCGGCATCCCACGCTGATTTTCGGGCTCGCCGTGCCGAGTGGGGAGCTGGCACGGCGAATCGAGGAGCGCGCGCGCGCGATGTTCGCTGCGGGGGTCGAGCGGGAAGTTCGAAGCGCGCTCGCCGACCCGATCTCGGCGACCGCGCGCCACGTCCACGGTCTCCGCGAGATCGCCGAGCTCTCGCCCGAGCAGGCACTCGAGGCGCTGATCGCGACGACGCGGCGCTACGCCGCGTACCAGCGCAAGTGGATGCGTCGGATTCCGGGCCTCGTCTCCGTCAGCGCCGACCGCGCCCCCGCCGCGATCGCGGACGAGATCCTCGCGCACATCTCCCGCGCTTCGCGCTCCGAGCGCGGACGGCGGCCGGGGAACGGCGCTCCGCATCCCTCGCGCCCCGCGGGGGGAGCCGCGCCGATCCGGGACGCGCGAACGCGCGCACGCCCGTGAACTCAGATCGATGGGCCGGGCGACCGGCGTCCTCCGTGAGCGGCGACGCCGCCGCTCCGTGCTCGCGCTGGCACGCGCTCGGGAACACGTACGTTCTCCTCGAGCGAGCCGAGCTCGCCGAGCCGCTGTCGCCGCGACGCATCCGTGCGCTCTGCGGCGACCGCGAGGACGGGGTCGTCGAGGTCGTGAGCGCGCGCGGAGACGAGGGCGAGATCGTGATCTGGAACCGCGACGGCTCGACCGCCGAGCTCTCCGGAAACGGCACTCGGATCGCCGCGCGGTGGCTCGCGGAGCGAGCAGGAGTCGCCGAGGTGACGATCCGCGCCGGAACCCGCGCGATCCGCGCGCGCATGCTCCCCTACGGGCAGGTCGAGACCGCGATCGGAGCGTTCGAGGTCGGGGCGCGCGAGCGCGTCGAGGGCGTCGAGCTCGTCCCGGTCGTCGTCGGGAACCCGCACGCCGTCGTCGAGACCGACCCCGCGGAGATCGAGCGCCTCGGCCCGCTCCTTGTCGCTCACCCGCGCTTCGAGCGCGGCACGAACGTCGAAGCCGTCCGCGTCGAGCGGCAAGGCGCCGTGACCGCGCGCGTGTGGGAGCGCGGGGTGGGGGAGACGAGCGCATCCGGAACCGGGGCGATCGCGGCGGCCGCTGCGACGCATCGCGAGGGGGAGGTGGTGGTGACCTTCCCGGGCGGCGAGCTGCGCGTGCGTCTCGAACGCGGTCTCGCGTTCCTCACGGGCCCTGCCGAGCGCACGAAATCGTCACACGTCTGACGCAGCTGCGAGCACCGAGCCGCGCTACCGGGTGGGTGGGGGATAGGGATGGGCGCCCCGCCGGCGGCGAGAAACGAACGGAATGCGACACGGCGGCCCGCATCGAGAGCATGCGCTGACAGGCGGCGCCCACTGTCAACGAGCGATCACGAAGCGATGCCGTGCTCGCGAAGCGCCTCGTTCAGGCTCACGCGCCGTTCGGTCGATTCGCTCCGACGGCCGACGATCAGCCCGCACGCGAGCTCGTAGGTACCCGCGGGGAACCGGCGAGAGCGGGTGCCGGGGACGACGACGGAGCGTGGCGGAACGTAGCCCCTGTACTCGACGGGCGCCGGAGTCGTGACGTCGATGATCGGCACGGACGCCGTCAGCGACACGTTCGGTGCGAGCACCGCCTCCTCGCCGACGACCACGCCCTCGGTGAGAATGCAGCGCGAGCCGACGAACGCGCCATCCTCGACGATCACCGGCCGGGCGTTCGGAGGCTCGAGCACCCCGCCGACGCCCACTCCGCCGGCGAGGTGGACGTCGGAGCCGATCTGCGCGCATGAGCCGACGGTCACCCAGGTGTCGACCATGGTCCGTGGCCCGACCCACGCGCCGATGTTCACGTAGCTCGGCATCAGGATGACGCCCTCGCCGAGGTGGGAGCCGTAGCGCGCCACCGCCGGCGGGACGACGCGCACGCGCCCGTCGGGGTCCGGGCGCTTGAGCGGGATCTTGTCGAGGTACGCGAACGGGCCGACCTCGATCGGCTCCATCGGGCGGAGCCGGAAGTAGAGCAGGATCGCCTTCTTCACCCACTCGTGCACGATCCACTCGCCGTCCCGCTTCTCGGCGACGCGCACACGCCCCTCGTCGAGCGCGCGGATCGTCTCCTCGACTGCCGTGAGCGCGGCGGGGGAGGGCTCCTCCCAGGCCTCCTCGACCCTGCGCTCGAGCTCGTTCTCGTTCACAGCTCGTCGTCGAGGACCTCGACCGCGAGCCGGCACTCTTCCTCGGTCGGAACAAGCGCGAGGCGGACGTAGCCCTCTCCCATCCGGCCGAGGTGGGTGCCCGGCGCGACGACCACGCCTCGCTCGAGCAACCGCGCCGCGAACCCGGCGGACGTCTCATCCCCCGGAACCTCGACCCAGAGGTACATCGTGGCCGCGCCGCCGGCGACGCGGAGACCC
>JALZFG010000419.1 GCA_030861645.1 Actinomycetota bacterium | reverse complement strand
GCTCCCCACCGTGTGCGGCATGGCGCGCCCCGCGCGGTCACTACCGCTCCCCGACGCGTCCCCTACGACGCAACGCCGAACGACCTCGCTGCCGTGCGGCGACGCGCGCGCGTGAGCGCGCCGCCGCCCACGGTCGCTGCGCCTCCCAGCCGTGCACGGGTCGACGCGGCTCCGCGCGCGGTCACTACCGCTCCCCGACGCGTCCCCTACGACGCCACACCGAACGACCTCGCCGCGGAGCGGCCACCTGCGCGCGTGACCGCGGCTCAGGACCACCTCGCTACCCCTCCCGCGCGTATGCGGCGCGACGCAGCCTCCGGGGCGGTCACTACAGCTCCCCGTCGCGTCCCTTACGACGCAACGCCGAGCGACCTCGCTGCGTTGGTGATCCCAAAGTCTGAGGCGAGTCAGCACGGCGGAGGATCGCGCCCGAAGTACGGCAAAGGATTGCGCGCGCTGGAGCAGGCCGCGGTGACGTACGAAGCAGCGACGACGAACGCCGCCGCAATACAGAGGCAGCCGAAGAACATCGTCGTCTATGCCTCGCTCGCAAGACCAGGAGACGCGGGCCCCGTCGAGCAGAAGAACGCCGTCGTCGTGGTCGCGTCGGGAGCCAATGAGGCGGCAACGACGCAGGCGGCCTCGCAACCGACGGTCTCGCAATCAGCCTTGCCGCCGGCCCGCCGCGGATCGGCGCACGCCCGAGAGCAGACAGCCGGCGTGCGTCAGGCGGCGATCACGAACGCCGCCGCAGGCCAGACGGAGCCGATGAACCTCGTCATCTCCGTTCGCATCAACAGCCCGGGCGACACCGGTCCGATCACCCAGACGAATGACGTCGCCGTCGTCGGGTCCGCCGCGAACGAGAGCAACACCACGCAAACCGGCGCGCAGGGGGACACGGCAGATGCGCGCCTCGCGGCGCCGGAGCCCACGAAAACCGCCGCCTTGCCGCTGACGGAGAAGACGACGCCGGAAGTGGGCGGAACGGCGGGCGCCAGCGGCCAGCAGGGGCACGGGCGCGCGGCGGAACAGCACCGTGCGCAGGCGCGAGGACGACCTTGGCGGGCCCGGGACCGGCGAGCACGGCAGCGGCGTGGACAGGCCGCGCGGGCCCGTACGAGCGCCCGTGACGTGAAAGACCACGCGCGGGGCGACGACGCGGTGGTCTCGGCTCCGGCTGTTCCGGCGGCCAGCTCAGCCTCGACGCCCGTCCAGGCACAGGAGGTCCCCCAAGGCGGCGACCGTGAGTCGCAAGACGGCGGTCCCGTATCGGACACGAACGCGCGCCCGCGCGCCGACGATCGGTTCTCCGCACGACCGACGGCTCGGCAGCGCGACGAGCCCGCACGGACAGCGAAACGACGCGCACCGGAACATCGGGGCTCGCGGACGAGCGGCGGCCGAGCGCCTGGCGGCTACGCCCCACAAGGGTACGCGCCTGCGAGCGCTGACGTTCCTCGGAGTCGCGACTCGAGGATTTCGAGTAGCGTTTCGGCGTGGCCGGTTGTCGGGAACCGCAGCCACGCGCGCGCAGAGAGCGACGACGCGCGCGGCCCGATCCGCCCGCCGACGCTCATCGTGTTGCTCGCGGCGCTCGCGCTTTCTGTCGCTTCCGCGTGGCTTGCGCCGCGGTGGCCGCCGTCCCTTCGCGCCAGGGAGGGCTCGGGATGACGCTCTCCGCGCGCATGGAGGCGGCTGGACGAATCGCGCGTTCGGCGCGGAGAATTTCTCGTGCGGAGGTCCTGCTCGCGAGCTCTTCTTCGCCGTTTGCCGTGCATTGCGACGCCACGGAACGTGCGGGCTCGAGCACCGTCGGGATCAATGGCGGGCTCTCCGGCCGGAAGGCCGCGCTGGCGGTGCTCGCGGTCACGGCGCTCGCGGTTGGGTTCGGCAGCGGGAACGCGCGCGCAGCAGATCGCTCGTTGGGGGGCGACGTCTCGAGCGCGATTCAAGCCGAGGTCAACCGGGAGATCGCCGGCGCGCAGAAGCTCGCGGATCCTCCTCGCCACGTCGCCCGCTCGACCGGCAGCGGACGCGCGGACGTGACACACGACATGGCAGATGCCATTGAGGCGCCTGTCGCGGCAGGCGTATCGCAAGCTGCCGAAGCCGCGACCGCAGCGGCGACGAACAACCCATCCGGAAGCGCTCCGAGGAAGAGTCGCCCTGCTCGTCGCTCGGCAGGCGTCTCCCGCTCGACGTCCGACTCCGTCGAGGCCGCGGTCGAGGGGATCGCCGCCTCCGTCGAGCGAGCGGTAGACGCTGGATCCGTCGAGCGAGCGGTAGACAAGACCCTGGCGGACGTCACGACACCGCTGCTCGGAGAGCGAGCCACGTCCCTCGAGACGGACGCGGCGCGCACCGCGGGGCGCGCGATCGTTCCGGCCGTGGTGGAGAGGGATCAGAACGAGAGGCGCGGGCCTCACGTGAGCCAACCGCCGCAAGTTGGTCCCTCGCTCTACGTCCTCCAAAGGCAGGAATGGATCGGTGGCGACCCCGTTCCTGCCGCAGGCCTCCAAGCGCCGAGCGACACCCATCCGACCAGCGCTCGCGAGAACCACGGCGGGCGCGGCGAGGGTCCGCGCTCCATGCCCACAGTGCCGCCGAGACCGTTCGCGCCCGACCGCGATACGTCTTTCGCCAGCGGAAGCGCCGTCTTGAGCGCGGTCATGCCACCGCTGCTCGTGGCGCTGGCGGCGATCTTCATCGCCTTCGCGATCACAATGCCGGGTCGAAGGATCCGCCTACCCGCTTCCCGGGTTCCGAGAGGGGCGGTCCTTCGTCCGTGGCGACCCGGCTGACGCTTCCTGGTCTGCAGGGCGCTGCCGCTCGGTAGCGCCAGAGAAACCACGACCAGGAGGAAGGAGATGAAAACGAAGCTGCTTTCGGTAGCAGCGGCGCTCGTCGCGCTCGCGCTGGCTCCGGCAGCGGCAGCGGCGGACGGCAACGGCGGCTTCCAGGCCGTCGCCCAGGCGGCGAAGACCGCTCAGATCGCCGCCGCCAACGCGCTGTCGGACCAGCAGGCTGCGAACGCGAACGTGCCGGTGACGATCGCCGGCAAGGACGCAAGCAGCGGCCAGAGCTCGAGCAGCGGCGAGAGCTCAGGCAGCGGCCAGAGCTCGGCGACGCAAGACGCCGACAGCACCGCGGTCGCCGCGGCGAACAACACCGCCGCGACGAACCAGCTGGCCAAGGCGGACCAGAACGTCGGCGGCTCGAGCAGCTGCAAGGCGGGCTGCGGCGGTAGCGGCGGCTTCCAAGCCGTCAGCCAGCAGGCGAAGACCGCCCAGCTCGCTAACGCCAACGCCACGTC
>JALZFG010000387.1 GCA_030861645.1 Actinomycetota bacterium | reverse complement strand
AAGCTAGCGGCAGCGAGAGAAGGGAGCAAACGTTCCGCCGACTGACGACCGCCATCGCTGCGATCGCGGCGGCCGCCGTACTCGTTTCTGGTGCGGGAGCCTCCGTCGTCAGCGATGCGAAAGCCGTGCTAGCGCTCGCGAAGAACACCCCCGGGTCTCGGGCCGCAATCTATCGCGGCGCACCCGGAGGGCTGACCGTCTACGGGTAGCTGCGAGCGCTCCTGCGAGGAGGAGTGACGGCTCGGGAGCGCCGTGCCGTCATCCGGCTGACAAACAGGCTGCGCGGTCAGTACTGGCGCTACTGCTGACGCTCGGCGCTATCGCCGCGAGCGAGATCGACCCGTTCGCGCGACGCCTAAAAGAAACGACGCGCGCACTCCGCAGTCGCGCAGAATCGAGCGAGTGAAAGATCATCTCCGGGTCGATAGTTCCTTACTGGGCCGCGACCGCGGCGACCGTCAGCGCTGTCGTGGCCTTCGTTCTTTTCCTACTCACGCTTCGTTGGCGGCGCCCAAGGCTCGAAGTTTGGTTCAAACCCAAGCCCGCGCATGGCTCCGTCGGCGGCGAGAGCGCGAGCGTGTTCTCTGTATACGCATACAACGTCGGCTCCGTGCCAGCATCCGTTCGTGTCGCCCTCCTGCTCGGCGGAGAGGTCATCGAGGAGAGCGAGGAGCGAATCATCCCTCCGTCTGTCCGTGAATCGTTCCCGCTATCGCTCCCGCAGCGGCTCTCCGAGAAGGTCGAGGCGGGGTCTTCTCACCTACAGGCCCGTGTGCGGTTCCGACGGCGGCCTGTGAAGGCCGCAAGGGTGGGGAGAGGCGAACGGCGGACGCTCTAGCGTTTTTACACCCGCCCCCGTTGCCACTGCGGAGGCCCCTTTTTTGAGGCCCCTTTTTCGCCGAGGCGAGTCGTTCGCGTCGCAGAGAGCCGGCGGTGACGCGTTCTCGTCCTGCTCTGGCCGGATCGGGGTCGGCCATGAGCAGAAGTCCATAAATCGCGACTGCGACTCCGAGCGGCAGCCAGCCGCGGAGCTCGCGCCCGATGCCGCTGCGGTTACCGCCGCCGCACCTCGAATGCACGATCGCCGCTGGCCCGGAACGACCGTTCGGGGACGCCGCCGCTGGCGAGCGCGAGAGCCGAGCCGGCGGTGACGCGTTCTCGTCCTGCTCTGGCCGGATCGGGGTCGGCCATGAGCAGAAGTCCATAAATCGCGACTGCGACTCCGAGCATCTCGCCTGCTTCCTGGCTGGTGGTCACCGCGATCTTGGCCGCCGCCAGCGGCCGAGTGGTGTCCCCGTTCACGGCTCCGTCGACGAGGTCGAGTCCCGCCGCAGCGGCGACGTAAATGAACGCCGCGAGAAGGAGCAGGCGCCGGACGCGCGGCGCAAGTGTCAGCACAAAGCGGATGTACACGATCCCGACGCATGCAACGAGAACAAGGGCAGGGATCACCCAGGCGTACGGGATCGCGTCGCCGACGGGGATGACTTCGCGCACGTAGGAGCTCGTGTTCTCGTGCACCGACGCGAGCTCGTCGAGGGACATCAGAGCGAGGATGGCCGCGAGCAGCAGCCATCTGCGCCGATGACGAACTGCGTGCTCGCTACGCGGTTTCACCGCGATCACGAACGCAAGCGAGGCGGCGAGGGCGAGCTCGATCACGGAGAACCAGGTGGGGAGGTTCTGCTCGCTGTCGACGTCGAAGAAGTGCCGCGAGTACTGGTCGGGGTTCGAGCCGGCGGCGCGGAACGCCACGTTCACGAGGACGCTAATCAGGCACAGAAGCAGGGCAGCGCCGACCAGCGCGCGAAGCGTGCGCGCCGCACTGACGATCTGGGCGCCGGGCTGAGACACGAGCGTCTAGCTGCAAGTGTAATGTTTTCCTTCACGAGACATACGTGTCTCGATTAGAGTCACTGCTGTTGCCTGCGGGGACGGGCGTCGGGGGTGCTCGCTCCCCCCCCGCTCCGCGGCCCAACACCGCGTCGTCCCCAGACGACCTCGACCTCGAGGTCGTCCCGCAGGTCGCGATCTACACGATCACGTCGCTCCCGATCGTGCCGACCGGGAGGACGAGGTCGGATCAGTCGCGAGCGCTCTCGCCCGCATCAACGAGACGTGCCTCGCTCCAGTCACCGCGTGTTGCTGGAGAAACGCTCGCCGGGATGTTGTCGTAGTTGATCTGGTGCCCGTAGCTCGGCCTCTGCGCGCGTCGGAGGCACGCGGAAGGGAAAATCCTCGTCCTAGCCGTCCGCGGCCCTCAGAACGCCTGTGAAGCCCCCGGGCAGCGGCTGGCCGCATGTCGGGCAGCGCTCGAGCTCGACCTCGGCCTCGATCGGCGACTCCGTCGCGATCACGACGACGTCGTGCGCTCGTCGTGATTCCGATCGTGATCGCCCGTTGCTGCGCTGCCGCTGCCTGACTGCGGCACGCAGCTGCCTACTCGACCAGCACTCGCGCTCGGCCTGCTCGAGCAGCTGCTCCTGCTCGCGACCGGGCAGCGCGGCGACGGCCTCGTGGTGCGCCCAGCTGAGGTCGTCGCGGCGGCGCAGCGGATCGACTGCGCGGGCGACGTAGGCGAGGTTCCGCAGCGTCCCGTGGGCAAGTCCGGTTGCTTCGCATGCGAGACGGTACGTCTCGCCCCACGGGGCGCGCTCGCCGTAGACGAGCCAATCGCCGATCAGCCACGCCGAGGCCGAGGCGAGGCGACCGAGCCGACAGCCGAGCGTGAACCACTCCTCGAGCGCCAGCGGTTCGCGAACGACGAGCCGAGTGCTCGTGGCGCTGATGCCAGCTCCGAGAGCGGGCGCGCCCTTCACGCTGCGAGCGTAGCCGTGAGCTCGGCGCGTGGAGCCGTCCTCTCGTCCTCGCGGCGCGGCGAAACATCGTCGGGACACGCGATCGGGGCGATTCGCGAGATGTACTCCGGCATCACGACCGCAGGTTCTCGACCTCGTCCCAGGTCAGAGG
>JALZFG010000385.1 GCA_030861645.1 Actinomycetota bacterium | reverse complement strand
GTCTTCGTCGGCGACCGCCTCTACGAGGACGTTCGCGGCGCCGGCGAGCTCGGGATGACGACCGTACAAGCGCTGTGGTTCCGCGCCGACGAGCATCCCGACGGCGCCGACCCCGACTTCCAGGCGTTCACGCAGATGGACGTGCTGAACGTCGTCGACCGGCTCGCGCGACAGCGCTGACGCGCAAGCAGGTTTCGGCGCGCCTGTCAAGTCTTGCGGAGCGCCGAGACCGTCCACCACAATCCGTCCATGGAACAACCGGCGCCGGCGAGCAGCCTTCCGCTTCGTCCACAGGACGAGGTGGAGTGCAGGCGCTGCGGGGTCCACTGCGACAAGGTCGTCTACCCGGCAGCTTGCGTCGAGCGAGCGTGCCCGTTCGTCTACGCGTTCGAGGAGTTCGGGCGGACGTACATCGGCTGCATGCAGAAGGTCTTCGGCGTCGAGATCGACCTCGACCTGCTCCGCGAGGCGGAGTCGCTCGGCGAGGGCTTCGGCGCCGTCAAGGCGCGCCGGAAGCCGCTGCCGATGTGCCGCGCCGAGGTGGACGGCTGCTACTCGAACCGAGGCGACGACCTCGGCTGCGTCAACCCCGAGTTCTTCGAGCTGCCGGTCGGCGAGCCGAGCTTCCGGGTCTTCGCGCAGGTCAGCCCGAACGCCTGATCGCGTTCAGGTTCGGGCCCGCGGGCCTGATCGTTCAGGTTCGCGCCGAGCGGGCGTGCAGCTCCTTGAGCTTGCGCACCTCGTCGGCATCCGGGCCGCGACCGTCCTTTCCCGGAACCTCGAGGACGGCCGGGAGCCCTTGGAGCGCTTCGTGCCCGAGGAAGACGCCGAGCTTCTCGCCCATCAACCCCTCGCCGATGTTGTCGTGTCGATCCCGGTTCGAGCCGAGCGGCGCCTTCGAGTCGTTGACGTGGAGGGCGCGCAGGCGCTCGAGTCCGACTCGCCGCTCGACCTCGTCCAGAAGCCGATCGAGCGCCTCCCGGTCCGTGACGTCGTAGCCGGACGCGAACAGATGGCACGAGTCGAGGCAGACGCCGAGCCAAGGGTGGCGCCCGAGGCGCTCGGCGATCGTCTCCAGCTCTTCGATCGAGCGGCCGATCGTCCCGCCCGCTCCGGCTGAATTCTCGACCAGGAGCCACGTGGTATCGGAGCAGCGCTCGAGCGCCTGCTCGAGCGCCGCGACCACACGCTTCATTCCGGCCGCGAGCCCCGCCCCCTGGTGCGAGCCGACGTGGAACACGACGTCCGCCTCGATCGCCCGGGCGACGTCGACGGTCGTGAGCAGGGTCGCGACGGACTTCTCGTAGATCCCATCCTCGGGGCTCGCGAGGTTGACGAGGTAGAGGGCGTGAGCGACGGCGCCGTCGAGCCCCACCTCGCGGCGCCGCTGCTTGAAGCGCTCGAAATTCGCGGGGTCGTGGTTCGTCGGCCGCCACGTGCGTGGGCTCTGCGTGAAGAACTGGACCGACTCCGCTCCGAGCGCCTCCGCGCGGTCGATCGCCGTATGAATCCCGCCGGACGTCGAGACGTGGGCGCCGAGCTTCAACCGGGGAGCTCGCGAAGCGCTTCGAGGCAGAGCGGCTCGTCGGCCGCTCCCGCGGCGGCAATCATGCGAACACTCTAGGCGGCATACTCCGCGACGTGCTCGCCCGTGTCGCCTCGCCGCAGACCGGCTTCCCGCGCCCGCCTCGGTCGCCTGCGCAGCTCGAACGATGAGCTTTCGCGTTCGGATGGCGCCGAGCCCGACCGGCTACCTCCACATCGGCAACGTCCGCACGGCGCTCTTCAACTGGCTCTTCGCGCGGCATCACGGCGGCGAGTTCCTGCTGCGGATCGAGAACACGGACGTCAGTCGCCACGTCGACGAGGCGGTCGAGCAGATCCGGGAGTCGCTGCGCTGGCTGGGGCTCGACTGGGACGGCGACGTCGCGTTCACGCTCGACCGCATCGACCGCCACCGCGAGCTCGCCCGCGAGCTCCTCCGGCACGGCATGGCGTACGAGGACGAGGGCGCCGTCCGGTTCCGGATGCCGGACGACGGGGTGACCTCCTGGGACGACGCAGTGCTCGGCCGGATCGAGTTCCGCAACGAGCAGCTCCCGGACGTCGTCATCCTGCGCTCCGACGGCCGGCCGACCTACAACTTCGCGACCCCGATCGACGACACGGACGACGCGATCACGCACGTCATCCGCGGCGACGACCACGTCTCGAATACGCCCACCCAGGTGCGGATCCTGGCGGCACTCGGCTTCGAGCAGCCCGTGTACGGGCACGTGCCCCAGGTCAACGGCGAGGACGGCCGGCCCCTCTCGAAACGCCACGGCGCGGTCTCCGTCCAGGACTTCCGCGCTCAGGGGTACATCCCCGAGGCGCTCGTCAACTACCTCGCGCTCCTCGGCTGGAGCTACGACGAGAAGACGACGATCATGTCGAAGCCGGAGCTCGTCGAGCGCTTCTCGCTCGATCGCGTCGGGGCGAGCGCGACCACGTTCGACTACCGCAAGCTCGAGTGGATGAACGGCGTCTACCTGCGAGCGCTCCCGCCCGCTGACTACGCCGAGCGGCTCGTCGCGTACCTGCACGAGCAGGGCTACAACTGGGACGAGGAGGTCGTGCGCCGCGCCGCGCCGCTCGTTCAGGAGAAGATCCCGACCCTGGGCGAGTTCCCGCGCTTCGCCGGGTTCCTCTTCCAGGGGGTCGAGCCGGACCCCGCCCTGCTCGACTCGGCCGTGCTCGCGGCGGCGGAGAAGACGCTGGCCGAGGTCGAACCCTTCACCGCAGGTGAAATCGAGGCGGCGCTCCGCGCGATGGCCGAGCGGCTCGGACTGAAGCCGCGGGAGGCCTTTCAGCCCGTTCGCGTCGCCATAACCGGTTCGACCGTCTCGCCCGGGCTGTTCGAGAGCCTCGAGCTCCTCGGCAAGGACGAGGCGCTCGCGCGGCTCAGAGCGGCGCGGGCGGTAGCGGCTTCGTAGGCGCGAGCGGGTCGAGCGCGCGCTGGAACTCGCGCCACGCGCGC
>JALZFG010000362.1 GCA_030861645.1 Actinomycetota bacterium | reverse complement strand
CTCCTGGGCCTCTCAGCGATGACAACCGTGGAATCCCTGACCCGCTCGATCGAGGACGTGCTCGAGCGCGGGTAGCGAGAGAGCAGTAACAGTCTCTGTTGCTCGGCGCATGAGCGCCCGGACAGGGCGCCTCCGCTTGCAGGGCCTGTCCGAATCCGCCAGCATTCTCTCGCGAGCGACGAAAGGAGGGCGAGATGGAAGCTGGAGCGGTCTCGGCTCAGTCCTTTGACCGGCTGCGGGAACACTCGATTGGACTTCCGCAGGTCCTCTTCCAGTCGATCACGCACATGGCGCCGGGCGCCGCGATCGCGTTCTCGATCCTCGTGTCGGTGTCGCACGCTGGCTCCGCGCTGCCGCTGTCCGTCCTCTTCGCGCTCATCGCGTGCGTCCTCGTTGCGAGCTCGATCGGCCAGCTCGCCAAGCAGATCCCCTCGGCCGGCGGCCTCTACAGTTACGTCTCGCAGTCGCTCGGACCGATCCCCGGCTTCATGGTCGGGTGGGCGTTTCTCCTGTTCGAACCGCTGGTCGCGCCGCTTCTCTTCCTGATCTTCGCGTGGGCAACCACCGACGTGATGCAGAACGACGTCGGCTGGAACTACGCCGGCCAATGGTGGATCTGGGTCCTCGTCGCGGCAGCCATCGTCTTCTTCCTCACCTATCGCGACGTCCGCCTCTCGACCGACGCCGGCGTGCTCCTCGGCATCTTCGAGATCGGGGTCTTCGTCGCGTTGGCGGTCTGGATGATTTTCTCGAACGTGGGCGAGAACACGATCCAGACGTTCAATCCGACGAACGCGCCGGAGGGCACGTTTACCGGGACATTCAAGGGGATGGTGTTCGCCGTGCTTGCCTTCATCGGCTTCGAGGCGGCGGCGCCGCTCGGTGAGGAGGCTCGTCACCCTCGCTGGACGATTCCACGGGCCGTCGTCCTCTCCGCCTTCATCATCGGGCTCTTCTACGTCCTCTGCTCGTACGCGTGGGTAATCGGCACCGGCTTCAGCAACTTCACCGAGATCACCCTCTCCCCCAACAACCCGAACCCCTGGCGGCGCCTGGGTGAGATCTACTGGGGGGGAGGCTGGGTGCTGATCTTCTTCGCGATCATCAACTCCGCGCTTGCGAACTCGAACGCGGGCGTCAACGCGGCGACGCGCATCATCTACGCGATGGGCCGCAACGGCGTGCTGCCGAGGATCTTCAGCCGGACGCACCCGACGCACCGAACGCCGCACGTCGCGATCATCGCCCAGACCGTGCTCGGGCTTGCGGTCGCACTCCTGATGGGCTGGAAGTGGGGCCCGTTTACCGCGTTCGTGATCATCGCGACCGTGATCACGATCCTCGTGATCGTGGTCTACATCACGATCTGCATCGCCTGCATCGTCTTCTACCTTCGCGACCGCCGACCCGAGTTCAACCCGCTCCTGCACGGCCTCTTCCCGGTGCTCGGCGCGCTCGCCTTCTTGCCGCCGCTCTACTACCAGTACCGACCGCTCCCGCCGTACCCGATCCGGTATGCGAACTGGGCGGCGATCGGCTGGATCGTGCTCGGGTTGGCCGTGACCGCCTGGATGGCGCGCACGCGGCGCCAGGCGCTCGTCAACGCCGAGCGAATCTTCGTCGACGACGAGACGATTGGGGGGCCCGCGCCAGCACCCGCGCCGGCGACCGGCGGGAGCTGATGGCGATCACGACGGTCGACCACGTCGTCTCCCGCGAGGACGTCATTTGGGCCTTCGGCCCCGCCCTCGAGCCCGTGCTCCAGGTCGCCCCGGGGGCGACCGTCACGTTGCAGACGAACGACTGCTTCACCGGCCAGATCCGCACCGAGGACGACCTCGTTACGGAGATCGACTTGACCCGCGTCAACAGCGCGACCGGCCCCGTTGCCGTCCGCGGCGCGGAGCCGGGGGACTCGCTGGTCGTCGAGATCCTCGACGTTCGTCCGGCCGAGCAGGGCGTGGCAACGATCATCCCCGGTTTCGGACAGCTGATCGACCAGGTTCGCTCGCCGGTCACCACGGTGTTCCGAATCGGGCGCGACACCGTCCGGATGAACGACCGCATCTCCTTCCCGCTGCGGCCGATGATCGGTGTGATGGGTGTCGCGACGGACGGCGACGAGCTCGTGAACGCCTTCGCCGGCAGGCACGGCGGCAACCTGGACGACCACCTCAACGGCCCCGGCGCAACCGTCTACTTCCCCGTCCGCCAGCCCGGCGGCATGTTCGCCGCCGGCGACATGCATGCCGCAATGGGCGACGGCGAGATCTGCGGCACGGGGGTCGAGATCGCCGGCGAGGTCACCGTCCGGCTCGACGTCCTGAGGGGAAAGCAGGCAGTGTGGCCGGTAACCGAGCTACCGGGCGCATGGGTCGCGCACGGAACGTCCGGCGGCGACTTCGACGAAGCGCTGCAGGCCGCGTGCGAGGAGGCGGCTCGAATACTCGTCGATCAGTGGGCCTTCACGCGCGAAGAAGCGTTCGTCTTTCTCAGCGTCGCGTGCGACGCGAACGTCTGCCAGGCCTGCCGCCCCTCGCCGTTCAGCGCGATCGCCCGCGTCTCGATCCCCAAGGTCGCGGCCTGCCCGCGCCCGTTCAGCTAGCCGAGCTGGCCATGAGGCCGCGCCATGGCGCGGTAGTCGAGCGCGCGATCGAGGATCTCCTCGTCCACTCCCGCCTGACGCGCAACCTCCCGCAGCGGCCGGCCTGACGCTGCGGCCTCCTTGACGATCGCGGTCGCGCGGTCGTAGCCGATGTACGGGTTGAGCGCGGTCGCGGCGGAGAGCGTCAGCTCGGCATAGCGCTCGCAGACATCGCGGTTCGCCTCGATTCCGTCGACGCACCTCTCCGTCAACAGGCGTGCCGCGCTCGCGAGCAACGCGACCGACTGGAGCAGGTTGCGCGCCATCACCGGCACGAAGACGTTCAGCTCGAAGTGGCCCTGCATGCCGCCGCCCGTGATCGCGACGTCGTTGCCGATCACCTGGACGGCGACCTGCGTGACCACCTCCGGAATCACCGGGTTGACCTTGCCCGGCATGATCGAGCTCCCCTTCTGGAGCTCGGGAAGCCGAAGCTCGGCGAGCCCGGCGCGCGGCCCCGACGCCATCAGCCGGATGTCGTTCGCGATCTTCGTCAGCGAGACCGCGACCACCTTCAGGCCGCCCGACGCCTCGACAAGCGCGTCGCGCGCCGCCTGCGCCTCGAAGGGGTCGGTAGGGGGCTGGATGCGGAGCCCGGTCTCCTCCGAAAGCAGCCTCCGCACGCGGGCGGCGAACTCGGGGTGTGTGTTGAGGCCCGTTCCGACGGCCGCACCGCCGAGCGGTATCTGCGCGAGGCGGTCGAGCGTCCCCTCGACGCGTGCGATCCCCTGCCGCACCTGCGCCGCGTACCCGCCGAACTCCTGACCGAGCGTCATCGGCACCGCATCCATCAGGTGCGTCCGGCCCGCCTTGATGACGTCCTCGAACTCGACCGACTTGGCGGCGAGCGCCTCCGCGAGCGCCTCGAGCGCGGGGAGGAGCTCGTGCGTCACGAGGTCGAGTGCAGCAAGGTGTACGGCCGACGGGAAGACGTCGTTCGACGACTGGCCCATGTTCACGTCATCGTTTGGATGGACGTCGTCGCCGGCGAGCGCGGCGATCACCTCATTCGCGTTCATGTTTGACGATGTGCCGGAGCCGGTCTGGAAGACGTCGAGCGGGAACTGGTCGTCGAGCTCGCCGACGGCGACGCGCTCGCCCGCCGCGGCGATCCGATTCGCCTTGTCCTCGTCGAGCAGGCCGAGCGCGGCGTTGACGCGCGCAGCCGCCGCCTTGATTCGCCCTAGCCAGCGGACGACCCCGATTGGAATCGGCTCGCCTGAGACCGGAAAGTTCTCGATCGCCTTCTGCGTCTCCGCGCCCCAGAGCTCCCGGCGCGTATCGACCTCCGCCACGGGTTTCGAGTCTAGCGGTCGTATATCGCCCAACCCAGGCAGGCGAGCCCCGCGGTCGGAGCTGGTGCCGGCTCGGGCGGCACAGGCCGACGAACGCCCGTCACCAGCACTCGAAACCGTGTTCGGGGGCAGCCGGAGGAGACGTCAATCGGTGACACCGCGAGCAGAGCTCAATCGGTGGAGTATTTGGGCTGGACCTTCTCGCCTCGGATTTGCGCGACCGCGTTGTTTGCCGCGATCGCGGCTTCCCCCATGCCGACCGTGATCAGCGTGATCTTGCCGGGGTAGCCAGCGACGTCGCCGGCCGCAAAGATCCGCGGGAGGTTCGTCTCCATCGTCATCGGGTTGACCCTGATCTGGCGCTTGCCCTCGAGCTCGAGCCCCCAGTCGACGATCGCCCCGAGGTGCGAGTGGAAGCCGAGCAGGGTGATCAATGCCTCGCACCGGACACGCTCGTGCTCGCCGGTGTCCGTGTTCTCGATCGTGACCGCCTCGATGGCTCCGTCGCCGTGGATCTCCCGGATTTCGCAGGGCGCCATGATCCGGAGCCGCCCCTGTGCCTCGAGCGCGCGCGCCTCGTTGACCGACGCCTCGAGCGCGCGGAACCGGTCACGCCGATGCACGAGCGCGATCGGGAGCCGCGCCGTGTCCTGCAGGCCGAGCGTCCAGTCGAGCGCCGAGTCGCCACCGCCGACGATGACGCAGGAACGGTCTCGGAACGCGTCCTTCTGCCGTACGAAGTAGTGGAGCCCTCGTCCCTCCCACTCCTCGATGCCGGCGATCCCGAGCTTGCGCGGCTCGAACGCTCCGTGTCCCGCCGTGATAATCAGCGCGCGCGAGAGAAAGCGATTCGCCTTGTTCGTCGTGACGACGAGCAGCTCCTCGCCGTTCTGGCTCAGCCGCTCGAGCGTCCGCACCTCTTCACCGAGCCGCACGTCGGCGCCGTATTGGAGCCCCTGTTCGGCGCAGAGGTCGACGAGATCCTGTGCGAGGATCTTCGGGTGCCCCGCGACGTCGTAGACGTGCTTTTCGGGGTAGACCGCGGCGACCTGTCCGCCGATCTGCTCGAGGCTCTCGATGATTCGGACAGACGCGTCGCGATGGCCGGCGTAGTAGGCGGCGGCCAGCCCAGTCGGCCCGGCGCCCAGGATCGTGACATCGACGACTCCGGAGCCCGTGGCGCTCATCGAGAGAACATCCTAGACCCCGTCGCTACGCTTCACGCGCGCTGAAACCTCTGCTCGCGCTCGTCCTGCTCGCGGGCGTGCTGGCGGGGTGCGGCGGGGGTTCCGAGCACGCCGCGGCCGTCTCGTCGGGCCCGTACGCCTACGACCGCTCGGCGCCGCTCGATCTTCGCGACCGGGGCGTCGTCCAACGCATCCGCCGGGCTCGAGTTCGCGATGTCTCGTACGCCAGCCCGCGCGGCGGCCGCGTGAACGCCTACCTGGTCGTGCCGCGGCGTCCGGGGCGCCAACCCGCGGTCATCTTCCTGCACGGCGCGGGCGGCGACCGCACTCAGCTTCTCGAGCTCGCGACGCGAATCGCGCGGCGCGGCGCCGTCGCGCTGACGGTCGACTCGCCGTTCGC
>JALZFG010000346.1 GCA_030861645.1 Actinomycetota bacterium | reverse complement strand
CAGGGCGGCGGGCAGGCCGTAGCCCATCGCGCCGGAGCGCGGCGCCAGCTGCGTGCCGTAGCGCGAGAACTCGTAGAAGCGATGCGCCCACACGGTGAAGTTCCCCGCGCCGCAGGCGAGGATCGCGTCCTCGGGGAGGCGCTCCCGGAGCGTCGCCATCACCTCGCCCATGTCGACGTCGCCGGGGAGCGGCCGATGCTCCAGGTTGTCCAGATACTCCTCATGGGCCGCGGCCGTCCACTCGCGCCACGACGGGGACGCAACCGGATCGAGACGGCTCGCCGCTGTCGCGAACTGCGGCAGCGCCGAGACGATCGGCAGGTCGGTCTCGTACACGAGGCCGAGCTCGTCCGGACTCGGGTGCACGTGGACGAGCGTCTGCCTCGGACGCGGCACGTCTAGGAGCGTGTAGCCACTCGTGACGATCTCACCGAGCCGGCCGCCCACAGCGAGGATCAGGTCGGCCTCGCGGACGCGCCGAGCGAGGTTGCGGTCCTTGCCGATCGTCAGGTGCCCGGCGTAGACGCGCGAACGGTTGTCGACGTAGTCCTGGCAGCGGAACGACGTCGCCACGGGCAGCTCGTTCGCCTCGCAGAAGGCGAGCATGTCCCGCGCCGCGCCGGCGCTCCAGCCGCCCTCGCCGACGATCGCGAGCGGCCGCTCGCACCCCCCGAGCAGCTCACGCAGCTGCTGCAGGTCGCGTTCGGCGGGCGCCGGGGTCGCGAGGCGGTAACGCTCCGCGTCGGCGACATCGACCTCCTCGACAAGGAGGTCCTCGGAGAGGGCGAGGACGACCGGCCCGGGCCGCCCGGCCGTCGCGAGCGAGAACGCGCGCGCCACCAGCTCTGGAATGCGCTCACCCCGGCCGGGCTGCGCCGCCCACTTGACGAGCCCGTCGAAGGCGCGGGTGTAGTCGAGCTCCTGGAACGCTTCGCGTCCGAGCATCGGCCGCGGCACCTGCCCGACGAGCAGGATCAGCGGCGTGGAGTCCTGGAACGCGGTGTGGAGCCCGACGCTCGCATGCGTCGCCCCGGGGCCGCGGGTGACGAGGCAGATGCCGGGCCTGCCGGTGAGCTTGCCGTAGGCCTCCGCCATGTTCGCGGCGGCAGCCTCGTGGCGCGTCGAGATGAGACGGATCGGCGCGTCGCGGAGCGCGTCGAGCACGGCGATGTAGCTCTCGCCGGGCACGCAGAAGGCCGTGTCGACGCCGTGCACGACGAGCTGGTCGACGAGGGCGCGCGCGACCGAGCGCGTCATAGGACGAGCGGCTGATCGAGAAAGACGGTGGCGCGCTGCGTCTTCGGCTTGTCGGCGTCCTCGGGATTGACGTAACGGATCGTCCGCCTTCCTTCCCACTCGCGCGGCAAGAGCATGACCCGCACGAAGGCGGTCTCCTCGGTCGCGGACGCCGCCGCGAAGACGGGGTCGGGACCCCGCTCGAACCACGCCTCGAACGGCTGGTACGTGTGCACCTCGCCCTCGCTCTCGATCCGCATCGAGCCCCTGAGCACGCACCGGATCCCGGGCCCGGGGTGCGTATGCCGGTAGGCGACGCCGCCGGGCGGGAAGTCGACGCGGTCGCACCGCATCAGCCACTCGATTGTCGGATCGAGCTCGAACCCCGCCGCGAGCTTCGCGCCGTCGCCGCCGTACGCGGCCAGCTCCCATACGAGCGCGTGGCCCTCGGCGCCGACCGCTCCGAACGCCGCCTCGTCGCGATCGACGCTGTAGACGACGCGATTTCCCGCCAGCGCATCGACGCCATCCGTGTGCTCGAACAGCGCCAGGATCACCGTCTGAGTCGGTAATCGGCCGTCAGGGCGACCATTGAAGAGGCCGGGCGAGACGGGTAGCGAAGCGGTGCATGCGCGATTACGGTAGCCCGCATGCGAACGGGCGGTCGCCTGTTCTGGACGGTTTGGGCGATCGGCGCGGTGGCGGTCGCCGTGGACTATGCGGTCGATTGGCTCAACACCGGTGCGTTCGCGGGGGCTCTAGGTCTGCTGGCCGCGCTCGCTCTCACGGAAGTGTGCCGAGACCGCGCGTCGATCGTTCGCCGCGAGCGCTACCGCGCGAGCCGACGCATGAGCCGCAGCGAGACGCGGCCCTCCTCGGGTGCCGTGCCCCACGCCGGTCGCTCCCCGCGGACCTGCGAACCGCGCGCGTAGTAGCAGGGGAGGCCTTTAGCGCTGGCACGCGCGACGCTGACCCATTGCTCGCGCGCGCCTTGCGCGCGCTGCCGCTCCGAATCGCGTCCAGGAGCAAGCGCCGACTCCTGCACAGCGCCGCTTCGACTCGAGGTCGAGGACGAAGATCTCGCCGACGCCGGGCTCGATCATCGCGCCGCCGCCGCGCGTCCTCCACCTGGAGCCGCGTCCGAAACTGCGGCGCGATCTGCCCACCACATTCGAGGAACAACGGAAGCGACGCGTCTCGAAGCGCCGTCGCCGTCTCCTCGGCGAGCGGCGCGGCGCTCACGACAAGCAGGTCGAGATCCGATCGGATCCGCATCCCTCGCGGCGACGGAGAGGCTGCTAGTGGAAGTACTGGCCGCCGTCGATCACGAGCGTCTGGCCCGTGACGAAGTCGGAGTCGGGCCCGCTCAGGAAGACGACGGCGCCGACGATGTCCTCCGGCAGCTGGTCGCGCTGAATCGTCCGCGCGGCGATCGACACGTCACGCAGCTTCTCGATCACCTCGGGGTTGGCCTCGACGCCGGCGCTCATCGTGAATCCCGGCGCGACGCAGTTGACGAGGACGTTGTCCTTGCCGAGCTCCTTGGCGAGCGCGCGCGTCAAGGCGACGATCGCGCCCTTGCTCGTCACGTAGTGGAGCAGGAACGGAACCCCCCGGAAGGGCGTCCCGGACGAGATGTTGACGATCTTGCCACCCCCCTGCTCCCGCATCACCGGCACGACTGCTCGGCAGGTGAGGAACATGCTCATGACGTTCACGTCCATGACTCGGCGCCACTCCACGACCGGGATCTCGGTGAACGGACGCATCGCGAGCGACGCGTAGAGGCCGGCGTTGTTCACGAGGATGTCGATCCGCCCGCAGCGGGCGAGCGTCTCCTCCGCCATCGTGGCCGTGTCCTGCTCCGAGGAGACGTCGACGGTGAGGCCGATCCCGTTCGGGAAGGCGGCTGCGCCCTCGTCTGCCCGCTGGACGTCCGCGATGACGATCCGTGCTCCCTCGGCCGCGAGGCCTTCGGCAATCGCGCGCCCGATGCCCTGGGCGCCGCCCGTCACGACCGCGACCTTCCCGTCGAGCTTCACCGCAAGGGCGAGAAGGCAGTCGGGACGAGGATCCGGTTCTGTTGCGTATGGATCAGCGGCTGGATCCTGCCGAGGAAGGCCCGCCAGCGGCTATCGGCCTGGAGCTCCGCCCGCCGTCGTTCGCGCTCGGCGTAGCTCTCGTAGCGCCAGAGGCTCGTGTACGTCGAGAGTGCCCCGATGTCCGTCGTGAAGACACCGACCAGCCCACCGAGGATCTCCTGCTGGATCGTGATCCCCTCCGTCTCGTAGAGCTCGACGAGCTCGCTCAGCTTGCCGGTGTAGACGTGGTAGTCGCGCTGCTCGAGAATCAACCTCTTCCCGCCTTCGGCGGCAAAAGCTTGACCAAAAGCTGCGGTCTCTCGTTGCCCACGAGGCTTCTGTCAGCCCTCGGCGGCGATTCCGCCGAGGGCGAGGTACTTGAGCTCGAGCCACTCCTCGATCCCGTACTTCGAGCCCTCGCGGCCGATGCCGGACTCCTTCATGCCGCCGAAGGGAGCGACCTCAGTCGAGATAAACCCGGTGTTGATCCCGAGGATGCCGTACTCGAGCGCCTCGGCAACGCGCCAGATGCGGCCGACGTCGCGGCTGTAGAAGTACGCGGCGAGGCCGTAGGGCGTGTCGTTCGCGATCGCAACCGCGTCCTCCTCGCTGGCGAAGCGGTTGAGGCCCGCGACGGGGCCGAACGTCTCCTCGCGGCTCATCGCCATCTCCATCGTCATGCCGGTGAGCACGCTCGGCTCGTAAAACTGCCCGCCCAGGCGGCGACCGCCCTGGAGGAGCTCGGCGCCGCGCTCCCGTGCATCGGCGACGTGCCGCTCGACCTTCTCGAGCGCCTGCTCGTCGATCAGCGGCCCGACCTTGACGTCCGGCTCGAGACCGGAGCCCACGTGGAGCCGGGCGGCCGCCTTCGTGAAGGCCTCGACGAAGTCGTCGTAGATGCCGTCCTGTACGAGGATCCGGTTTGCGGAGATGCAGGTCTGGCCCGAGTTGCGGTACTTGCAGAGCAGCGCGCCGTCGATTGCCGCATCGAGATCGGCGTCGTCGAAGATGATGAAGGGAGCGTTGCCGCCGAGCTCGAGCGAGATCTTCTTCACCCCGTCGGCGCACTGACGCATGAGCAGCTTCCCGACCTCCGTCGAGCCGGTGAAGCCGAGCTTCCGCACGATCGGGTTCGAGGTCAGCTCGCGCCCGATCGCGGGCGCGTCCTCCGCGGCGCCCGTGACGACGCTGAGCACGCCCCGCGGCAGGCCCGCCTCCTCCGCCAACTTCGCGACGGCGAGTCCCGAGAGCGGCGTTTGCTCGGCCGGCTTGAGCACCATCGTGCAACCGGCCGCGAGCGCCGGCGCAGCCTTGCGCGTGATCATCGCGGCGGGGAAGTTCCAGGGGGTGATCCCGCCCGTCACGCCGACGGGCTCCTTCGTGACGATGATCCGCCGGTCGGGCAGCGGCTGGGGGATCGTGTCGCCGTAGACGCGCTTCGCCTCCTCGCCGAACCACTCGAGGAACGAGGCCGCGTACAGGATCTCGGCGCGGGCCTCCGCGAGGGGCTTCCCCTGCTCGGTGGTCATCAGGACGGCGAGGTCCTCCTGGTGCTCGAGCATCAGATCCGACCAGCGGCGCATGACGCCCGCGCGCTCCTTCGCCGTCTTTCCACGCCAGCCGGGGAGCGCTCGCTGTGCCGCTTCGATCGCGCGCCGGGTCTCGGCCGCGCCGAGCCGCGGCACGTCGGCAATCGTCTCGCCGGTCGCTGGATCGACGACGGGAAAGCTCTCGCCCGAGTCGGCTTCGACCCAGGTCCCGTCGACGTACGCCCGGCGCAGCAGGAGCTCCGGCTCCCGCAGGCGCAGAGGCTGGTGCTCCACGACGATCATGGCGTCCCCTCCTGCTCGTCTCCGCATGCGAGCTCGCTTCCCATTGCCGGTGGAGGATACTTACGCCCGTGGAGCCGGTCTTCGCACGGTTCGAGGAGATCCGCGCCTTCGAGCTCGTCGCCGGCGTCACCGGCAGGCCCCTCTTCGGCGAGCGGGCGATGGTCAATCTGATCGAGTTCGAGCCGCACGCCGAGGTTCCCTTGCACAGCCACCCGCACGAGCAGCTCGGCTTCGTGCTCCGGGGCGTGCAGGTGCTGATCGTCGCTGGGGTCGAGCATCCACTCGGGCCGATGGAGTGCTACGTCCTTCCCGGTGGCGTCGAGCACGCCGCGCGCGCGGGGGCCGAAGGCGCCAGTGTTGTCGATGTCTTCCAGCCCGTCCGGGAGGACTACAGGACGCGCTGGAGCGAGCTCGCGGGATGACGCTGCTCGACGAGCCGGCGGTGCTGGAGGGGCGCTGGCGCGTCCCGTCGCGGTTCAACTTCACGAGGGACGTCATCGACGTGCTCGGCGGAGAGGACCGAAAGGCGCTGCTTTTCGTCGACAGCCGCGGGCGCGTGTCGGAGCTCGGCTTCGCCGACGTCGCCGCGCGCACGAACCGGTGGGCGAACCTGCTGCGGCGTTTGGGTCTCGACCGCGGCGATCGGCTTCTCGTCCTCGTCGGCAAGCGACCGGACTGGCACGCCCTGATGCTTGCTGCGCTCAAGATCGGCGCGGTTGCGATCCCGTGCTCGGAGCAGCTGCGAGGTCGCGACCTCGCGTTCCGCGCACGCGACTCCGGCGCGAGCCTGCTCGTCGCCGAGCGCGCGTCCGAAGCCGAGGTCGACGTGATGCATGGGCAACTCGACGAGCGCCTGCCCGTCCTCTTCCTCGACGAGACGGACGCCAAGCTCGACGACGAGCAGGACTCGGCCGAGAGCGCGGACACGGCCTCCGACGAGCCCGCATTCATCCTGTACACGTCCGGAACGACCAAGGAGCCGAAGGGCGTCGTCCATACCCACGCGTACTGCTTCGCGAAGCGGATGCAGGCGGAGCACTGGCTCGGGGCGGGACCCCAAGACCTCGCGTGGTGCACGGCGGGGACGGGTTGGGCGAAGTCGATCTGGAACGTCCTCCTCGGGCCCTGGAGCCGCGGCGCCGCGATCGTCCTCCACGAGGGCGGGTTCGATCCGGAGGAGCGGTTCGGGCTCCTCGAGGAGCTGCGGCCGACGCT
This sequence comes from Actinomycetota bacterium, assembly GCA_030861645.1. Classification (GTDB taxonomy): domain Bacteria; phylum Actinomycetota; class Thermoleophilia; order Gaiellales; family Gaiellaceae; genus JALZFG01. Next base: position 7,363 of record JALZFG010000346.1, on the reverse strand, counting down.
GCTCTGCCAGGCCCCCACCGAGTTCCGGCTGATGGCGAAGCTCGAGAACCTCGCGCGCCACGACCTCTCCTCTATCCGGCATGCGGTCTCCGCCGGCGAGCCCCTCAACCCCGAGGTGATCAAGGTGTTCGAGGATGCTTTCGGGCTGACGATCCACGACGGCTACGGACAGACCGAGAACACGCTCCTGGTCGGGAACGCCCTCGGGGCGACGATCAAGCCGGGGTCGATGGGGCTTCCCTCCCCCGGGCACGAGGTGAGCGTGATCGACGACGGGCGCGAGGTTCCTCCTGGAGAGGAGGGGGACATCGCGCTGCGCGGACGGCCTCCGACCCTGTTCGCCGAGTACTACGGACGGCCCGAGGAGACCGCGGCCGTCTTCCACGGCGACTGGTATCTCACGGGAGACCGCGCAACCAGGGACGAGGAGGGCTACTTCTGGTTCACCGGCCGGGGTGACGACGTCATCTTGACAGCGGCCTACCGCGTCGGCCCGTTCGAGGTCGAGAGCGCGCTCCTCGAGCACGACGCCGTCGCGGAGAGCGCCGTCGTCGGGAAGCCCGACCCCGACCGCGGCCAGATCGTCAAGGCGTTCGTCGTGCTCCGCGCCGGCTTCAGCGCGGGCGACGAGCTCGTTCGCGAGCTCCAAGAGCACTCGAAGCGCGTGACGGCGCCGTACAAGTACCCGCGCGAGATTGAATTTGTCGAGAGCCTCCCCAAGACGCGCAGCGGGAAGATCCGCCGCGTCGAGCTGAGGCAGCTCGAAGAGGAGCGATCCCTGCGCGCGTCTGCATAAGCCGTCGAAATCGCCTGGAGAGGGCTCGCCGTCTCTGCCCGAGTTCGACGGATCGTCATCCGACCGCGGACGCCCGAGGCGCCAGCCGTTACGGGGTGACGAGAACGCGGCCCGGGGAGCCGTCCAGGCTGGCCTCGATCGCCTCGTTCACGTCGTCGAGTGAATACCTGGGGCCGACGAGCGGCTCGAGCAGGAGCCGACCCGCGCGGACGTGCGCGAGCAGCACCGGCAGCGCGACGGCCGGGTCCTCGGAGCCGTACATCGATCCGGTCAGAAACTTCTCGCGCCGGGTGAAGTCGGCGGGATCGAGGTCGAGGCGGGCGCCGGCGGAAGGAAGGCCGACGAGCACGCACGTCCCACCGTTCCGCGTCCAGCGCAGCGCGAGCGCGCTCGTGTCGGGGTTCCCGACCGCGTCGAACGAATAGTCGGCGCCGTCTGGAAACGTCGCCCGCATCGTCTCGGTCAGCGCCTCGGGCGTCACCGCCGCCGTCGCGCCCAGCTCCCGTACCTGCTGAAGGCGGCCCTCGATCGGATCGACGCAGACGATCGCGCCGGCTCCGGCGATTCGCGCGCCCTGGACGACGAACTGGCCGACCCCGCCCGCACCCACGACGAGGACGGAGGCACCCTCGCTTACGCGCGCCTGGAAGAGCACGGCGCCGACGCCGGTCAGCGCAGCGCAGCCGAGGAGCGCGGCCTCGTCGACCGGGATTCCGCCCGCGATCGGCAGGGCGACGTCGGCGCGGACGGTCAGCCGCTCCACGAGCGCGCCGGTCGCCGTGCCGCGATAGACCTTCTCGCCGTCGAGCGCCATCCCCGTCGTCCCGTCCGGCAGCGTTCCCGCCGCGATTGCCCGCTGGAGCCGCGTGCACGCCGCTGGCCGCCGGCGCTCGCAGTCGGCGCACTGGCCGCAGCCCGGCGCCCACGAGAGCACCACCTCGTCCCCCGGAACGAGCGTCTCGACCCCCTCCCCGACTGCCTCGACGACTCCCGCGCCCTCGTGCCCTAGGACCATCGGGGTCGGCCGCTGCCACTCCCCCTTGACGATGTGCAGGTCGGTGCCGCAGATGCCGACCGCCGCCATCCGAACGAGCACTTCGCCCGGCCGCGCGTCCTCGAGCTCGATCTCCTTGACGTCGAGCGGACGGCCGGGCCCATGGAAGAGGGCCGCCCGCGTCTTCACGGAAGCGCGCCGCCCACGGCCTTCACCGCGCCGCGGAAGAGCTCGATCGCGCTCACACGCGAGCGGCCGCGCCGAGCGCCGCCGCGATCTCGTCGCAGGTCGCGACGCGCGCCACCGCAGTCACGGCGTAGCTCAGGCCCGCGTTGTGCCACTCGTCGTTGATCGAGGAGGTGCCGTCGCTGGGGATGACGACGTCGTAGCCGGCGTCGGCGCCGTAGCGGGCCGTGTGCTCGATCGACATGTGCGTCCAGGCGCCGGTCACGATCAGCCACTCGGTGCCGAATCCCCGCAGCAGCGTGTCGAGCCGCGTGTTGTAGAAGGCGCTCGTGCGCATCTTCTCGACCACGAGGTCGCCTTCTTGCGGCTCGGCGCCCTCGGCAGCTGCGGCACCCCACGTCCCGCGCACGAGCGCGTTCGCGTCCTTGACCGCGCGGTAGAGGGCTGCGTTCTGCTTCGTCCCCACCGCCCCGGGGTCGACGACGTAGTGAACGTGGATGATCGGGACACCCGCTCTGCGGGCGGCGTCCGCGAGCCTGCTGACGTTCTCGACCACGTTCTGACTCTTTGCATGATCCGCGCCACCGTTGTCGGCGAACGCGCCGCCGGGCGTGATCACGTCGTTCTGCAGGTCCTGGATCACCATTGCCGTCCGCTTCGGATCGAGCTCGAGCTGCTCCTGTTCACTCATGAGTCCTCCCTAGCGCATGTAGTTGAGCCGGTTGCCGCTCACCCGCATCTGGACCCGGTAGAGCGACGTCGACGCGCACACGTACAGCACGTCCCAGTTGGGGCCGCCCCAGTTGATGTTGCCGGTGTTCTCCGGGACCTCGATGATCCCGCGGTGGTCGCCCTCGGGGCTGATCACCCAGACGCCGCCGGGACCAGTGACGTAGATGTTGCCCTGCTCGTCGCACTTCATCCCGTCCGGGATGCCCTCCTCGATCACGCCCCGGCCGATGTTCTCGAAGAACATCCGGCCGTTGGCGATCGTCCCGTCGCCGGCGGCGTCGAAGACGCGGATGTGGGCGCGCGACGTGTCGTTGATGTAGAGCAACGACTCGTCCGGAGAGAAGCAGAGGCCGTTCGGCTGCTCGAAGTCGTCGGCGAGAAGCTGCGTCTCGCCGCCGCCGGCGGGAAGCCGGTAGACCCCCTGGAAGTCGAGATCCTGCTCGCGCTCGACGCCGAAGACGGGCATCCGGCCGTAGGTCGGATCGCTGAAGTAGATGGAGCCGTCGCGCTTCACGATCACGTCGTTCGGGCTGTTCAGCTCCCTGCCCTCGTAGTGCGACGCGAGCACCTCGCGTCCCGAGCCGGTGCCGTCGGGATCCATCCGGACGAGCGAGCTGGTCGCGTGCTCGCACACGAGCAGGCGGCCGTCGGCGTCATACGTCATCCCGTTGCCCTTGTTGCTCGGCTTCGCGACCTCGCGCACGCCGTCACGCTCGTCCCAACGCCGCCGCGTGTCGCCGGGCATATCGCTGAAGAGGAGGAAACTCCCCTCCTTGTTCCAGATCGGCCCCTCCGTGAAGGTGAAGCCTGTTCCGAGCCGCTCGACCTGCGCGTCGCGGTCGACGAGCTCGTAGAGCCGCTCGCTCTTGGCGGCGATGGCCATTCCCGCGCTCCTTTCGTTGCCGTTCCGCCAGCGGGGGCGAACGTAGCACCTGGCCGGGACGCCTGCACATCGGTGCCAGCTGACGGCGGGATCCGCTTGCGTCGCCGCCGCCGAAGCGGCACGGAGTCAGGCTGGCTGCGGTTCCTCCACGTGGATCCGGCCCTTTGCCTCTCGCAGCCGGCCGCCTGGGCGACCCGCCCGAACGGCGAGGATCTCAGCGAGGATCGAGATCGCGGTCTCGGCCGGGGTCTCCGCCCCGACGTCCAGGCCGCAGGGGCCGGAGACGCGCTCCAGCTCCGAGTCGTCCACGCCGGCGGCGAGCAGGCGCTCCCGCCGCTTCTCCTGGTTTCGCCGCGAGCCGAGCGCGCCGATGTAGAACGCCTCCGTCTCGAGCGCGCCCGCGATCGCCGGCACGTCGAACTTGTCGTCGTGGGTGAGGACGACGACGGCTGTCTGGTGGTCGGGCTGCACCTGCGCGATCGCCTCCTCCGGCCAAGCGACGACGATCTCGTCCGCGCTCGGGATCCGCTCGGCGGTCGCGAACTTCCCACGCGCGTCGGCGACGATCGTCCGCCAGCCGACCAGCTTGGCCGCGGCGCAGAGGGCCTCGGCCGTATCGACCGCGCCGAACACGAGCACCCGGGGCGGCGGCCCGTAGACCTCGGCGAACAGCCTCGTGCCCGAGTCCAGGTCGAGCATACGGTTCCGTCCGCCGCGAAGCACGTCGTCGAAGTGCTCGAGCAGCTCCTCCGGTCCCTCGCCGATTCGCTCGCCGTCCTCGGTGACGAGAAGCTGCGCGCCGAGCGGCTCGCCCTCGACGACGGTGAAGAGAACGGCGCGCTCCTCGCGCTCGACCACCTGCGTGAGCCGGTCGAGCAGCTCCTCGCGCGGCGCCTCGACGAAGACATCGATCTCGCCGCCGCACGGAAGGCCAACCGTCAGCGCGAGGTCGTCGGAGATCCCGTAGGAAAGGAGCTGCGGCCGGGCGCCTTCGAGGATGTCGCAGGCGTGGCCGTACACCTCATTCTCGACGCATCCGCCCGATACGGAACCCGCCATCTCGCCGCGTTCCGAGATGGCGAGCTTCGCGCCGATCGGCCTCGGCGCCGAGCGCCGCGTCGCGACCACCGTCGCGAGCGCGACCTTCTCCCCCCGTGAACGCCAACGCTCGACGTCGGGGAGTACCTCTCTCATGCCGCGTGCCTCCTTTCGATGCCGGCGAGCACGCCGGCCAGCTCCTCGAGACTCGCCAAATTATGGCCCGACACGAAGCGGTCAACGAACGGGAGGGCCGCGCGCATTCCCGCCGCGAGCGGCTGGTACTCCGGGTGTCCCTTGAGCGGGTTCACCCACACCACCGCGTAGGCCGCGCGCGCCACGCGCGCCATCTCGCGCGCCACGAGCGCGGGGTCCTCCCGCTCCCAGCCGTCAGAGACGACGACGACGGCCGCGCCGCGCGTCAGCGCTCGCCTGCCCCACAGGTCGTTGAACTGCTTGAGCGACGCTCCGATCCTCGTTCCGCCCGCCCAGTCGACGACGCGGTCCGACGCGGCCGCGAGCGCCTGGTCGGGATCGCGGGTCACGAGATCGGGCGTCAGGCGCGTCAGTCGTGTCCCGAACGCGAAGACCTCGACGCGCGGCCCAGAGCCGACGACGGCATGGAGGAACAGGAGCAGCGCGCGCGCATACGCCTCCATCGATCCCGAGACGTCACAGAGGACGACGAGCTTGCGCGGGACGCCGATCCTGCGCCGGAAGCTGCGCTCGATCGGGTCGCCGCCCGTCCCGAGCGAGGCGCGCGCGAGCCGCCGCAGGTCGAGCCGGACACCGCGCACGTGCGGTCGGAGCCGCCGCGACCGGCGCGTCGGGCGCGTGAGCGCGACCTGGGCGATGAGGGCGCGAATGCGCGCGAACTCGTCCCTGCTCATCGCGGCGAAGTCCTTCCGCCGCAGAACCTCCTGCGCGCTCCAACCGACCTCCGAACGCTCGTTGTCGTCACCGTCGCCGGCCGCCTGGCGGCCGTCCCGCCGGCCGCGCTCCTCGCGCGCTCGCAGCTCGCTCGGGCGCTCGCGCGACGGGGGCCGCATGGGTGCGCGCAGGAACCAGGCCGCGAACGCCCGGTCGAACGCCGCGATCTCGTCGCGCGACGCCACGAGCGTCGTGCGCAACGCCCAGTAGACGTCGTCGCGCCGCGTCAGGTCGACCTGGTTCAGCGCCGTCAGCGCGTCCGAGAGCCTCCCCGGTCCGATCTCCAGCCCCGCCTCGCGCAGTACGCGGCCGAAGGTGACGACGTGGCGGACGAGCGCCTCAGCGGGCACCGGCACCCGCGGTCGCCGCGGCGCGCGCTTCCTCGACGAGCTCGGCCAGCGCGGTATCTCGGACGAGCTCGAAGTCCTCGTGGTACTTGAGCACGGAGCCGAGCGTCTCCTCGACGGTGGCGGCATCGAGCTCCTGCCGCCCGAGCGCGGCGAGCGCGTGCGCCCAGTCGATCGTCTCCGCGACACCCGGGGGCTTCGCGAGGTCGAGGCCGCGGAGACCGCGGACGAACGCCGCGGCCTGCGCGGCGAGACGCTCGGGGATCCCCGGCACCCGAAGCCGCACGATCTCGACCTCGCGATCGAGCGTCGGGTGCCCGATCCAGTGGTAGAGACAGCGGCGCTTGAGGGCGTCGTGCAGCTCCCGCGTGCGGTTGGACGTCAGGACGACCGGCGGGATCCGCTTGGCGCGGACGGTCCCGATCTCGGGGATCGTGATCTGGAAGTCGGAGAGCACCTCGAGCAGGAAGGCCTCGAACTCGTCGTCGGCACGATCGATCTCGTCGATCAGCAGGACGACGCGATCGTCGCTCTCGATCGCCTCGAGCAGCGGCCGCCGGATCAGGAACTCGGGGCCGAAGAGCTCCTCCTCCGAGACCGTCCCCTCCTGCGCGGCGCGGATGTGCAGGAGCTGCCGGGGGTAGTTCCACTCGTAGACGGCGTGCGCCACGTCGAGGCCCTCGTAGCACTGCAGCCGGATCACGCGCGCGTCGAGGACGCGGGCGAGCGCCTTCGCGGCTTCGGTCTTGCCGACGCCCGCCTCACCCTCGAGGAGGAGCGGCTTCCCGAGCCTGAGCGCCAGGAAGAGCGCCGTCGAGAGGCCACGGTCGGGAAGGTAGGCCGCGTCCCGCAGGGACCGTTCGAGCTCGTCGATGACCTCGAACTCCATCCGCGACCAGCGTACCCGCAGCGGCTCCTCCCACCGGGACACCGATAGAATCACCGCGCCGTTCCACCCCGCGGTCGGGAGGAGTCTTCAGTGACAGCTATCGCGCACGACGCCGAGGTGCTCGTCCCTCTGTCCCGGGCGGAAGCGGTCCGCGCGTTCGGCGACGGCGGGGACATCACGGTCGTGGCCGGCGGGACGATCCTCATGCCGGAGATCGTCGCCGGGCGCGTGCGGCCGCGCCGAGCGCTTCTGCTGGCGCGTGCCGGGTTGGACGGGCTCGAGCGGCACGACGGGAGGCTTCGGATCGGCGCGACCGTGCCGGTCGCTCGCCTTGCCGACGAGGCGCCGGAGCCGCTCGCGACCTTTGCCCGCTACGTGGGCGACTACGAGGTCCGCGCGCAGGCGACCGTCGGCGGCAACGTCTGCGCCCCACCCGCGCCCGAGAGCCCCCGCGGCGACCTTCAGGCTGCCCTGCTCGCGCTCGCCGCGCGCGTTCGCTCGACGGGCGCAGGCGGCGAGCGCCTCGACTCGATCGATGACTTCCTCGCCGGCGGCGTCGACGACCGCC
>JALZFG010000345.1 GCA_030861645.1 Actinomycetota bacterium | reverse complement strand
GCGCGCTCGACGACGCGGCGCCGCTGCTGGCTCGCGATCACCCGCTCCCGCAGCGCCGCGAGGTCCCAGCGGCGCTGAACCTCGGCCGCGAACTCGGCGACGATGTCACTGTTGTCCTCGGCGAGGTTCACGAGCTCCTCCGGATCGCGCTCGACGTCGTACAGCTGGTCGGGGTCGTCCGGGCAATGCACGTACTTGAGCGCTCCGCGCCGAAGCATCACGCACGGCGAGTAGGCTCCCTCGGCGAGGTACTCGGACGCGACCGTCTCGCTCCATCCGGAGCCGTCGCCCTCAAGGAGCGGCAGGAAGCTCCGCCCGTCGAGCGAGCCCACCGGTGTGTCCACGCCCGCGAGGTCGAGGAGCGTCGGCAGGAGATCGACGAGCGAGACGTTCTCGGGGACCCGCGCCGGCCCGAATCGCTCCGGGGCGTGCACGATCAGCGGCACGCGCGCCGAGTCCTCGAAGAACGTCATCTTGTACCAGAGGCCGCGCTCGCCGAGCATGTCGCCGTGGTCCGAGCAGAAGAAGACCATCGTCCGCTCGCGCATCCCCGTCGCTTCGAGCACCTCGAGCAGCGTCCCCAGCTTCCCGTCGACGTAGCTCGTCGCAGCAAAGTACGCGCGGCGCGCGTTGCGCACCTGCTCGTCGCGGAGCCCGGCTGCGTCGGCACCGGACATCGCGCGCACGCGGCGACTGTGGGCGTCGGCCTGCTCGAGCGGAATCGGCGCGACACGCGGCAGGTCCGCCTCCGGATGCAGGTCCCAGTATCGCTTCGGAATCTCGTACGGGTCGTGCGGGTGTGTGAACGAGACGACGAAGAAGAACGGGCGCGTGTCCTCGGTGCGGGCGAGGTCGTACAGCTTCCGCTCCGCGCGGAAGCCGACCTCCTCGTCGTAGTCGAGCTGCAGCGTCACCTCGGAGACGCCGGCCCCGAGCACGCTGCTCATGTCGTGGTACCACGGCAGCCGCTCGTCGACCGGGAGCGTCCAATCGGGGATCCACGCGGTCGCGGCGGGGTAGACGTCCGTCGTGATCCGCTCCTCGAACCCGTGCAGCTGGTCCGGGCCGACGAAGTGCATCTTCCCCGCGATGCAAGTGAAGTAGCCGGCGGCGCGCAGGTGGTGCGCGACCGTCGGAAAGGAGGCGCAGAACTCGGCGCCGTTGTCGTAGGTTCCGAGGCGCGAGGGGAGGAGTCCCGCGAGCAGCGACGCGCGTGAGGGCGCGCACAGCGGCGAGTTGCAGTACGCGCTCTCGAAGGTGACGCCGTCGGCGGCGAGGACGTCGAGGTTCGGTGTCTTCGTGACGCGGTTCCCGTACGCACGAAGCGCGCTCGCCGCGAGCTGGTCAGCCATGACGAAGAGGATGTTCGGGCGTTGATCGCGCATTGCGTCGCCGAGTGCGCGCGCATGATGACGCTTGCCGACTGGGTGGTCAACGCTCCAGCTCCGGCTTGCCGCACATGGGACGAGCGCGCACGGGTTGCCGCGAACCGGCCAGGTACCGGGATCACGCGCGCGTCGAACCGTGCGAGAGAGAGCGGACCAAGCGGTCGCGCCCCCGCCTCGCGTATCGTGGGCACGAGGAAGGAGCGCTCAGTCTGGGCCTTCGCGGAGCCGGTCGATAGCTTCACGCCGCCAGCGCTCCGTCTGATCGACGGCGTTGAAGGTGTAGACATGGAAGCCCGGGACCCGCTTCGCCGGGTCGGCGAGCTCGGGCGCAAGCTGCTCGAGCAGGCCCTCCGGGGAGTACGAGCCGGGAAGGAAGACGCGCGGTAGCCATCCCCCATGCCTGCTGAGAAACCGCAGCGAGTCACCGACGCCGATTCGCGTCGAGATACGGAGCAGCCTCTTGCGTGCGACGGGCCCGGCCACGCCGATGTAGATCGGAAGCTGCGTGCCGCGCCGACGAACCCGATCGATCCATGACCGGATGGTCCCGGGATCGAAGGTGATCTGACTGACGATGTAGGTCGCGAACCGCTCCTTCGCGAACATCGCGTCGATCGTCGCCGCGTCGCTGATGAAGGGATGGCTCTCGGGATAGCCGGTGATGCCGATCGCGTCCAGTCCGTGCCCGAGCTCCGCCATCGCCGCGAGCAGATGCGCGGCGCCCTCGAATCGCCCGCTCGGCTGCTCCGTGTCGCCCGCGACGACGAACACCTCCCGCAGGTGCAGCGCGTGCAGCTGCTGCAGGATCTCCTCGAGGTGAGCCTCGTCCACGACGAGTCGCGCCGCGACGTGGGGGACGACGCGGTAGCCGAGCTCGCTCAGTCGCGCGGCGACGTCGAGCGTCGTCGCGATCCCCCTGGTCGGCGAGACGGTGACCGTCAGCTTCACGTCGGTCGCAACGTGCTCTGCCACCGCGTCCTCGATCCCCCCGAGCGGGAGCACCTCGTAGCGCGGGCTCGCGAGCGCCTCGAGAAGCGCCGCGCGCGGACTCCCCCGCCTGGCCTCGCCGCGAGGGGACGCACCCCCTCCCACGACGCCGCCTCCGTCGCTTAGACGAGCGCGTTCGTCCACGCCGTGCCTCCATCCGCGCCGTGCACCTCGAGCCGCGCGTACGGCGCGCCGGACGGGATCGCGAGCCGCGCGGCCGTGATCCCGCGCGCGTCCTCGGCGAGCACGTCCGCGCGGTGGACGTAACCGAGCCGTCCGGCG
>JALZFG010000343.1 GCA_030861645.1 Actinomycetota bacterium | reverse complement strand
GCCGAGACTCCTACGACCGTGTCGCCGGGCTGAGTGAGGACGATCTGCGCGGCAAAGAGCGCTGCCGTCGTGCGGTTGCAGACGAGGACGTCGTGACAGGACGAGTCGCCGCCGAGGTGCTCGAGAGCGAGCTCGCTCAGGCGGTCGCCCGTCAGCGCCGGCGCCAGCTCGTCGTCCATGGTCGGGAGCGTCGCCGGCTCGACGCGGAGGCTCCGCTCGAGGCCGGTGAAGTCGTAGAGCGGCTCCCCGAGCGCGTGCCGGCGGGCGACCTCGCGCCACGCGCGCTGAAGCTTCGCGAGGTCGTCCTCCGTCGAGCGGATGATGTCGCCGCGCGCGTACGGAAGCTCATCGGCGAGCCGATTTCCGAAGCGATCGAATGCGTGCGTGGTCATCGTCCGGGTCTCGCGAAGCCGTCCTGAAGATGCCAGATGTACGGTGCATCAGCCATGGTGGACGCCCCGAAGGGACGTTCCCCGCTGATGCCACGCCCCCGCCGCTAGGGTCCGCTGATCGGCGTTCCGATCTCAGACGCCCGCGCCCTCGCCGCCGAGGCGTTCGAGGACGCCGTGTCGTGGCGGCGGCATCTGCACCGGCACCCGGAGTTGTCGTTTCACGAGCACCAGACCGCGCGCTACATCGAGGAGAGGCTCGCGTCGTTCGGCGGGCTGGAGCTCTCGCGACCGACGCCGACGAGCGTCGTCGGGCGGCTCGTAACGGGGCGGGGAGGCCCGGTGCTCGCGCTTCGCGCCGACATCGACGCGCTTCCGATTCTCGAAGAGAGCGCCCTCCCGTTCGCGTCCGAGCGCGACGGCGTGATGCACGCGTGTGGGCACGACGGGCACACCGCCGGCCTGCTCGCCGTCGCGCGGCTCCTGCTCGGCCTGCGCGGTCAGCTTCGGGGCGAGGTGCGGTTCCTCTTCCAGCACGCCGAGGAGCAACTCCCCGGGGGAGCGCGCGAGCTCATCGCCGCCGGCGTTCTCGACGGCGTCGACTTCGTCGTCGGCTGCCATCTGGTCACCTCGCTCGAGCTCGGGGCGGTCGCCGTTCCTGTCGGCCCCTTCATGGCCGCGCCTGACACGTTCTCGATCGTCGTCGAGGGAAGGGGCGGCCACGCGGCTGCGCCGCACGACACGGTCGACCCGGTCGCAATCGCAGCGCAGCTGGTGACGAATCTCCAGCACGTCGTCGCGCGAGAGACGGATGCGGGCGAGCGCGTCGTCGTGAGCGTGACGCGCATCGCGGGGGGAAGCGCCGACAACGTCGTGCCGGAGTCGGTCGAGCTCGGCGGCACCGTTCGGACCTTCAGCACCGAGCTCCGCGACCGGACGCGCGCGGCGATGGAGCGCGTCGGCGCCGGCGTGACGCGCGCGCACGCCGCGGGCTATCGCTTCGAGTACGCCGAGGGGTACCTCCCGGTCGACAACGAGCCGGCGCTCGCGAGGCGTGTCACCGGGGCCGTGCGGCGGACGCTCGGCGAGGACGCCGTGGTGACAGATTCGCCGCCCGTCATGTACGGCGACGACTTCTCCGCCTACCAGCGCGAAGCGCCCGGGGTCTACTTCCACACCGGCGCGCGCAGCGAGGAAACGGGAGCGGTGTTCCCCCACCACCACCCGCGCTTCACGTTCGACGAGCGCGCGATGGAGAACGCGGTTGCCGCCTTCGTCGAGACGGCGTTCGAACTGCTCGCCTAGCGGCCTCGGCCCCCTGCTGCGCCGGACGAGCCGCGACCGCGCGCGATGATCAGACCGGATCTGGCGCCGTCCTTCCGCGGGAAACGCGTGCTGATCACGGGTGGTCTTGGCTTCGTCGGCTCGAATCTCGCCCGCGAGCTCGTCGAGCACGGCGCCGACGTCACCCTCGTCGACTCCTTGATTCCCGAGCACGGAGGGCTCCTCTTCAACATCGCTGGCATCGAGGACGCGGTGCGGGTCAACATTTCCGACGTCCGAGATCGGCACAGCCTCCGCTATCTCGTGCGCGACCAGGACTACCTCTTCAACCTCGCGGGCCAGAACAGCCACCTCGACTCGATGCGCGACCCCGACACCGACCTCGAGATCAACTGCCGCAGCCAGCTTTCCATCATGGAGGCCTGCCGGCGGGAGAACCGCGACGTCAAGATCGTCTTCGCGAGCACGCGCCAGATCTACGGGCGCCCAGTCCAGCTCCCCGTCGAAGAGGGCCACCCGATCGCCCCCGTCGACGTGAACGGGATCAACAAGACGGCCGGCGAGTGGTACCACCGCCTGTACGGCGACGTGTACGGGATGCGCGTCTCGATCCTGCGCATGACGAACACCTACGGCCCGCGAATGCGCGTCAGGGACGCCCGGCAGACGTTCCTCGGCGTCTGGTTCAGGCTCCTGCTGACCGGCAGCGAGTTCGAGCTCTGGGGCGACGGGACGCAGCGGCGCGACTTCACCTATGTCGACGACTGCGTCGCCGCCTTCCTCCTCGGCGCGGCTCGCGAGGAGGCGAACGGCCGCGTGTACAACCTCGGCGGCAGTGAGCACGTGAGCCTGCGCGAGCTGGCCGACCTGCTCGTCGCAATGAACGGCTCCGGCTCCTACCGGATCGTTCCCTTTCCACGGGAGCGGAAAGCGATCGACATCGGCGATTTCTACGCCGACTACGCGAAGATCGAGCGGGAACTCGGCTGGCGCCCGCTCGTGGGGCTCCGCGCCGGCGTCGCGCGGACGCTGCAGTACTACCGAGACCACGGCCCCGCGTACTGGGGCGAGGAGGAGTGACGGCGACTTCCGACCGGCCGACGAAAGCGCGCCTCAACCGCTTGCTGCAACGTCAGGTCGGAGCAGCTAGGGGCGACTCCCGGGCGGCGGCACGGTCGCCGGCTCGAAGAGGAAACCGCGGTGCTCGACGGGGTCCTCGGGCGCCGCCGGGGCGGAGAAGCGCGCGGCGAGCAGGAACTCGCGCACAAGCGCCATCCCCGCCGCTTCCGCGACCGCCAGGAGCTCGTCGCGGTTGATGACCCAGCCGAGGTACTCGGTGTCGTACCCGTACGCGTAGGCGCGCTGGAGGACGACGAACGAGCCGCTCGAGAAGGCGACCGGGAGTCTCGTCACGTAGAGGTAGCGATCCGTAGCGCCTGCCAGGCGGGCGAGCGTCGCGGGCCAATCCTCGCTGTACTGGAGGGAGCCGCTCGCGAGTACGAGGTCGAACCGGCGGGCGAGGCACGACTCGTCCTCGTAGAACGATGCCTCGGGAAAGAGCTCGCGGCCGTACGCGCAGAGCGTGGGGACGTCGCGACAGTGGTACTCGAGCTCGAGCCCGGGGACGACCTGCCTCGCGATCAGGTAGTAGTGGCCGATGCCGCCGCCCCAGTCGAGCAGCGACAGGCGGTTCTTCCCACGCGCGGCGAGCGCGAGCACGTAGGCGAAGGAGACGAGCATGTTGTGCGCGTCGATGTCGTGCGCGCCCGGCTCGGCGAGCTCGTGGTGCACCGCGAGCGGGCCGCTGCCGGCGACCGCCTCGACGAAGACCGGCCAGCGGCGCCGGTAAGCCTCGACGACGGCATCGACGTCCCAGCCCTTCACCTTCGAGTCGGTCTCGCGGCGCGCCCAGCCCTCGGGGACGTACTCCCACTCGGCCGCGGGCGCGCCGGCCGGCTCCGCGGCGCGCACCGCCTCCCGCGCCTGTCCCGGAGCTCGCGCCCCATCCTTCAGCCGCTTGAGCGCCTGCCAGAGCAGCGGCGGTAGGAGCGCCTTGGCGAGGAGCCGCAGTCGCACCGCGCGCGGGACCGGAGGGGCCTTCGGGGGAGCCGGAACCGCTTCCCGGGCAGGGCGAACCTCGAGGCCAAGCCCAACCTCGCAACCGAACCAGCGGACATGCTCGTGGAGAAGGTCGAGCTCGAGGCGGTACGGGCCGGGCTCGGGCGGCGCGACGACGTGCACGGGGACGAGCGCCCTACCGCCGGGAGGGACGGGCGCCGGAAACGGCGTCCGCAGTCCATCCCAGACGACGACGTCGCCGTTGTCACGACGCCAGTGATAGGAGAGCCGGATTTCAGGACGCCCGTCTTCGCCCCAGTCCCATGTCTCGCTCCCGAGGTTCTGGACGCGAACATCGAACGTCCGCTGCTCGCCGACCTCCATCGGGTAGGGCGGCTCGAGGAGCTCGAGACGGACGCGGTAGGCGCTCTCGGCGAAGACCCGGCCGGACCACAAGCCGTCGATCTCCTCCCTCGACGCGTGCCTGACCTCGGCGGCGCGGTGGCTCGCCGGTGAAACCTCGCTCGCGCCGAGCACGCGCTCGACGAGCGCTCGGTCGTCAGCCGGAACCTCGGCGGTACGTGCCGGCGGTCGCCGCTCCGGCAGGTAGAAGGCTTCGTTGATCAGTCCGCCCGTTACGCGCTTCCCGGGGCGGCTGCGCTCGTACTTCCGCGCCTTCTCGGCTCGCCGCGCCGGCGAATTGAGGATGCAGTCCGCGTGGTAGACGCCGAGCTCGAGGTAGCAGCCTGGGCCCAGCGCCGCGATCGGGACGTGTGTCTCGTCGGGAAAGCGCAGGAGATGGGAGTCGTTCCTGACGAGGCGAAGCTGGTAGTCGGGCCGCCAGGGCGGCTCGTCGAGGTACTGGGTCGGGTCCGGATAGAGCCAGCGCCGCCGGAGCCAGTAGTGCGTGACGTCGTTGGCGCGCGCGAGCTCGGGCAGCACCGCGAGCAGGGACGCCTCGGGGATCTCGTCGTCGTCGATCGTGAAGACCCACGCGCCGCTGCACTGGCGGTGGAGCCAGGCGAGCGGCCGGTCGACCGGCTCCGCATACGGGTAGCGGATCAGGACGTCCGAATGCCCGGCCAGCGCCGCCTCGACGCTGGCGTCTGCCCGCTCGTCGAGGGCGACGACGATCTCGTCACAGACCGGCCGAAACAGCGCGAGCAGCGCCGCGACGCGTGGCGCCGGACCGGCTGTCATGCAGCAGAGCGAGAGGGAGCTCGTGCCCGGTTCCTGCGGCGCCGTCAAGGAGGCAATTTTCGCCGAAACGAGGCCGCTCGACTGCGCGCTCTCTCCGGGCGAGCAGCGGCCGCCTCCCGTTCTCAGTCGCTAGCGGTGAAACGCGGCGAGGCGTGCCGCCTCGTCCTCGACCTCCGCGCGCACGCGCCGGGGGAGGGGGTCGAAGGGCTCGATCCTGACCCGCCCATCCGCGTAGCGCCACGTGCCCGCGACGGCGCCGTCGACGAGGAACGTCGGCGTGGACTGCGGCGTCTTCGTGTTGAAGACGAGCGGGCGGTAGCGCTCGGGGAGGATCGCGGTTCGTCTCGCGTGGGCGAGCAGCGTCGCGTCCCAGGTGGGCAAGAAGCGCACGGGCGCCGGCGTTTTCGCGGCGGGGAGCGGCGCCCGCGGGAGATCGAGGAGCTCGTCGCCCTCGTCGGTCCGGAACCGGCGCAGGCGAAGCCGCTCGAGCGCCGGCCTGATCTCCGGAAGGCGGATTCCTGCCCACCGTGCGACGTCCGCCGGCGGCGCCGGTCCGAACGCCCCGAGGTAGCGGCGCACGAGGTGGCGGAGCGCCTCCTCCGATGCGATGTCCGCACGCCCGAGCCAGTCCTCGGCGAGGGCGTAGAGATCCGCCCGCCGCTGCTCCCACGTGCCGGAGGGCGGGACGCGAACGAGATCCAGCCACAGAGAGACGCCTCCGAGCTCGCCCCTGCCAACGACCTCGAGAAGCTCGTCTCGATGCCGCGGGCGGCCGGCGAGGTGCCGCCGCAGTCGCTCCGCGGCCGCCGCCAGGTCCTCGGCCTGCACCCCGCGGTGGACCCGCAGCCACCAGTCCTGCCGTCCGCGACGGATGCCGAGCGCGAGGGGCCAGAAGTCGCGGGCCGACACGAGGTGGATCGTTGCGCGCATGAGCGTCGCCTGAACGACGGTGCGCCGCTCGAGCGCGCGCGTCAACGCCTGACGCTCGAAGGCGGCGATCCGCGTCCAGAGCCCGACGTACATCGAGGGCGCGTACTGCGCCTGCAGCCCACCGATGCGCTCGAGCGCCCGCGGAAGCGGCAGCCGCGCGCGCTCGAGGAGGAGCTGTCGCGCGAGGACCGCGCGGTTGAGCTCGCGCTGGGTGAGGATGCGCTCGGTCATGACGGAACATACTCGGACGCTAACCGAGGTCGGGAAGAGACCGGGACTAGGGCTTTACGCGAGCTGCAGGCGGATGATCCGGTCGTCGTCCGGGCGCGGGTCGCCCCGTCCATCCCGGTTGCTGGTCGTCAGCCAGAGGGAGCGGTCCGGAGCCACCACGACCGTCCTCAGGCGTCCGTAGCGGTTGACCAGCAGTGCGCTCGGCCTGCCAACGCCGACGCGCCGAAGCGGCACGCGCCACAACCGCATCCCGCGCAGCGCTGCGACGTAGAGCGTGTTTCCGCGGATAGCGGCGCCGCTCGGTGACGCCTGTGCCGGACGCCAGGTGACGACGGGGTTCGTGTAGCGCCCCCCAAAGGTCGGACCCCTGCCTTCAACGACGGGCCAGCCGTAGTTGCGGCCTGGCCGGATGCGGTTCACCTCGTCGCGGCGGTCTTCGCCGAACTCCGTCGCCCAGAGGCGACCCCTCCGGTCCCACGCGAGCCCCTCGACGTTCCGGTGGCCGAGGGTGTAGACGAGTGAGCGCCGGAAGGGATTGGACGCGGGAACGGCTCCGTTCGGCCGCATGCGCAGGATCTTGCCGTTCAGGCTCCGGAGGTTCTGCGCGTTCCTCCGCCGCCCGGCGTCCCCGGTACTCGCGTACAGCATCCCGTCCGGGCCGAAGGCGATCCGGCCGCCGTCGTGGTAGGTGCTGCGGCCGATGCCGGTGAGGACCGGCCGCACGCGGCCGCCAAGGCGAAAGCGGACGATTCGGTTGTCGCGCGGGGACGTGTAGTAGGCATAGACGAAGCGGTCCCTCGCGTAGGTCGGGGAGACGGCCAGGCCGAGCAGCCCGCCCTCGCCGGCGTTCGGGTCGACGCCCGCAAGGCGCATGACGAGGCGGGGTTCTCCCCCAGACGGCGGCAGCTGCAGGATTCGCCCGGTTTGCCGCTCGCCGACGAGCGCGCTGCCGTCGGGCAGGAAGGCGAGGCCCCACGGGACGCGCAGGCGAGTCGCGAGGACGCGCACCGACGGTCTCGACGCGCCGCGCTTCTCGGTCAGCGACTCGGCAGCGCCGCGATCGCGCGACCCTCCGCAGCCGGCGACGACGAGGAGCGCGAGGCCCGCGGCGACACCGAGCCGGATGGTGCGGGAACGGTAGGCGGGCCCGAGTAAGCGACGGTCGCCGAGCA
>JALZFG010000339.1 GCA_030861645.1 Actinomycetota bacterium | reverse complement strand
CGACATGAAGTTGTCGGGGTCGAAGGCCGAGCCTTCCGGAGCGGGGAAGAGGTAGCACTCGGCGTTCGGTGGCCGCGTGAGCTGCTGCTCGCGCAGAAGCGTGAGGGCGCGCGGGCCGACATCGACGGTAGCCGCCCCGCGCGCGTCTTCGTCCGCGCATGCTCGCCGTCCTGGCGCTGCGAGAAGACAGAGAGCGAGGCGACCTCGAAGTCGACGTCAGCGTCGCGCAGGCCGCGGATTTCGGCGCGGCGAAACATCGTCGGGACACGCGATCGGGGCGATTCGCGAGATGTACTCCGGCATCACGACCGCAGGTTCTCGACCTCGTCCCAGGTCAGAGGCGCGGCTCGCGCTCGTCAGCCTTGCGATCCGAATCCCGTAGATCGCTCGGTCGACGTGATGGCCCCGCTCCTCGGCCTCCCATCGTCGGCCGCGGCTCACTAGACGTTGAGCCGGAACCATTCCCAGACTCCGCGTCGAAGCGGGTAGAGGCGGCGCTTTGCGTAGACGCCGGCGGCGCAGAGGAGGAAACGTCGCGGTCGCGTCGCCGCCTCGGGTCCTTGCCATCGCCCTGAGAACGCGTAGCAGCGACCGGGGAGTGGGGCGGAGTGCCCCGCGCGATCGAGCGCCAACTCGACCGGAGTCTTTAGCGCGGCGACGGTGGTAATCGCGCCCGAGAGCTGGCGGTCGTACCTGATGCTTGAGAGGGTGGTCGGCCGCACGTGGAAGCGGGGGAGAGAACGAGCTGGTAGGAGGAGCCGAACGAGCGTGGGCTTGATCCGGGCACAGGATGTCTCGTACGTGGGCCAGTCGAGCGCGACGCATTCCGTGTGGGGGTAGTAGCGCGCTGGGTTCGCGGGGAAGTCCCCTCGCCCGACGAAGAAGAGCCGCAGGTACCCGCCGCGGGTCCGTTCGACCGTCCCGCGCGTGCTCAGGAGGCCCTCGATCGCGGATTCCTCAGCGTGGATCTCGACCCACCGGCCGCTGGAGGCTACGAGCACGATCCGCGTGAAGCCCTTTGCGCCGGCCGAGGCCGGAAGCGTCAGCGCGAGCCATAGGACGCCGATGAACGCGACGACGTTGCAGTGGAGGCGGAGCCGCTGGCGGTCTCTCCCGGCGCCGCTCTCAGGACGACGATCGGCTGCGCGAGCGGGACGGAGGGCGAGCCGAAGTCGGCGGACCATCTCCACAACATCGATACGGCCGCGGAGCTCCGGGGAGTCCGACGACGACGACCCGTGTTCCGTCCGCCAAACGCGATAGCGCTCTCAAACCAAGAGAGCGGCTATCTCAGCGGCATCTCTGCCCGATGCCGAAGCGAACGGTTGCCGTGTGCGTCCCGACGCGGAAGACGAGCGGCAAGCACGCCGAGGGTGAAGCCAGGTAGAAGCCGCCGGCGTAGGCGATCCCGGAGTTGGGGTTCGAGCCGCAGCCCGCAAATCGCACAGAGCTGAAGCCGCCTTTGCCGCCGTTTCCCCAGGTGATCGCCGCGCGGGCGCGCCATTCTTTTGGCACGGTCACGGTGAGGCGCCCTGCGCCGGCGCGGATGACGAGCCCGGCTTTCCGCCAGTATCTCCACGGGTGCTCGTGCGTGGCGACGACTTCCCGAAGGTAGGCAGGCGGCGCCGAAGCCGTCCCGAGTACGAGGCGGGAGCGGTACCGCGGCTCACTGTTCCCAAGGTATGGGAACCTCGTCGTCCCGATGCTCTCGTTGCACGAGACATTCCGCGTTCCCGGTGAGCTCGCAATGGCTGCCGCGGCGAGCGGCACGGCGAGCGCAGCAAGAGCGGCGAGAGCAATCGGCACCGACGACATCTCTACACCACGACATGTAGCCGGGTTCCGGCGGGCGGGCTAGCGTCCCAGTCGGAAGGAGCGCGCTTGCGCCAATGACGGCTCACCTCGCTCTCGCCTTGCGGGCACCGTAGACGATCGCAGCGGGGATGCGACCGCGGGCGAATCGAGCTCGTCATCGCCGGCGCCAACCGCGTCCGCCTCGACGATCTCGACCGCCAGCTCATCGGCCGGATCGCATCCGATCACCGTCGAGGCCGCGACAAAGAGGAGGTGGTCGCCGCGTAGAATCGTGGCCCGAGCCTACGCCGGGGCGAAAACGGCGTTCCGGAGACGTCACCCTTCGTCGTGCGGAGGCACCGGATTAGAGCGGTGATGCGCCGGGCGCGTTCCTCGGCTAGGGCCGAACGCTCGGCACCGAGCAGGTCAGCTCAACGTCTGAGCGTTCGCGCGACATACGCGGCATATTGCGCCGGCCGGAAATCGCGCCTGGGGCCACAGCCACCGCACGACGGAGGAGATCTCTTTCGTCCTCTCGGGCGAGATCAAGATCAAGCTCGGCGACCAGGTGGGGACTCGGCGTCAGTACGACACCGGTGGGTTTCCTCCCGCGACTGTTCGCGCCGTGAGAAACGACGCTCACGAGGAGGCCGCCTTCGAGGAGGCGGCCTTCGTGGTGACCTCGGTGCGGGTGGAGGACGTCCGCTCGGAGTCTCAGCCGTAGGACGGGTTCTGAGGTGTGGCACGGATGGGACGGCGACGAGGGCGTCGAAGTCGATCGCGAGGGGGAGAAGCTCTTCTGGGAGCTCCGTGACACCCATCCCCTTTGCGGGTACCGCACGACGCGCGGCGACTGGACGACGGCA
>JALZFG010000334.1 GCA_030861645.1 Actinomycetota bacterium | reverse complement strand
GATCCTTTCCGTCGGCGGCGAGGCGCCGACTGGAACGATCGCGGCGGCCTACGCCTTCGATCTCCGCGCACGCCGCTGGCGGCGGCTCCCCGATCTTCCGACCCCGCGGCACGGCCTCGGCGTCGTCGCCTTCCGAGGCCGCGTCTACGCGCTCGCGGGCGGCCCGAGACCCGGTCTCCACGTCAGCGGCGCGAACGAGTACATCGACCTGAGGTCGTCCTCGCGGCCCTGATCCGGGGCGTAGATCGCCTTTAGGGCGATCTATCCTTCACTACGCCGCGGGCGTGGCGGAACTGGTAGACGCGGTGGGTTTAGGTCCCACTGGGCGCAAGCCCTTGGAGGTTCGAGTCCTCTCGCCCGCATGACCGCTCCACGTCGCGCTTCCGCTTGGCTCGACCGCCGCGGCCCCCTCGCGCTTCGGCCTGACTGAGATCGAGGAGGCCCGAGACCGACCTCGATCGGCATTATGGGACGGGTGCACGCGCAGGTCGAGGAGCTGGCGGACAACCGCGTCCGCCTCGAGGTCGAGGTTCCGCGCGAGGACGTCAAGCACGCGATCGAGCACGCCACCGCCGACCTCGCGCAAGCGCTGAAGATCCCGGGCTTCCGGAAGGGAAGGGTCCCGAGGCCCGTCCTGCTCGCTCGCCTCGGACGCGAGCGCGTGTACGCCGAGGCGGTCGAGAGCCATATCAGCGGCTGGTTTCGCAACGCCGCGGTTCGTACCGGTATTCGCCCCGTCGCGCAGCCCGAGTACGGCTACGAGCTCCCCGCCTCGGAGGACGAGAGCTTTCGCTTCACGGCGACGGTCGCGGTGCAGCCGAAACCGAACGTCGCCGACTGGACCGAGCTCGAGGTGCCGGAGCCCCCGGTCGACGTCAGCGACGAGCTGATCGACGGCGCGCTCGAGGAGGTGCGCGAGTCCGTCGCCGAGCTCGTGCCGGTCGACGGCCGGCCGAGCCAGGAGGGGGACACGCTCGTCGTCGACCTCGTCGGCCCCGATGAGGTCCAGCGTGACTACGTCGTCGAGCTCGGCTCCGGAAGGCTCCTTCCGGAGGTCGAAGCCGGGCTGATCGGCCTCTCCGCCGGCGAGACGAAGGAGATCGAGTACCACCTCCCGGACGACCGTCCCCGAACTGTCCGGGCCACCGTCAAAGAGATCAAGGAGAAGGTGCTGCCGCCGCTGGACGATGAGCTCGCGCGGGCGGCGAGCGAGTTCGAGACGCTTGCTGAGCTCCGGGCGGACCTCGACTCGCGGCTGCGCGAGCAGCTCGAGCGCGACGCCGAAGGCGAGTTTCGCGCGGCGGTCGCCGACGCGCTCGTCGAGGCCTCGGAGGTCGAGGCGTCCGGCCTGCTCGTCGATGCGCGCGCGTCCGAGCTCGGCGCCGCGCTCGCCCGCTCGCTCCAGCGTCGCGGCATCTCGCTCGAGACGTACCTGCAGCTCGCGGGTGAGGGGGCCGAGCAGTTGCGGGAGCGGCTCGTCGCGGAGGCGTGGCAGTCGGTCGCGCGCGAGCTCGTGCTCGAGGCCGTGGCCGACCGGCTCGAGATCGCCGTCGCCGACGAGGACATCGACGCGTTCGTCCGTGAGGAGGCCGAGGCCGCAGGTGAGGACGCGGACGAGGCGATTGCGGCGCTCAGACGGAACGGCCGCTATGAGCAGTTGCGGGACGAGCTGCGCCTTCGCCGCGCGCTCGACCGAGTCGCCGCGGAGGTGAAGCGGATCTCGCCCGACCTCGCGGCGGCGCGCGAGAAGCTGTGGACACCGGAGCAGGAGAAGACGCAGGCCGATACGACGCTGTGGACCCCTGGCACGAAGGAGAGCGCATGACCCCTCTCATCCCGATGGTGATCGAGCAGACCTCGCGCGGCGAGCGCGCCTTCGACATCTACTCGCGACTGCTCAACGAGCGCATCATCTTCCTCGGCACGCCGGTCGACGACCAGATCGCGAACCTGATCGTCGCCCAGCTCCTCCACCTCGAGTCGGAGGAGCCCGACAAGGACATCTCGCTCTACATCAACTCGCCGGGCGGGTCGGTCTATGCGGGCCTCGCGATCTACGACACGATCCAGTTCATCAAGCCACCCGTCTCCACGATCTGCGTCGGGATCGCGATGTCCATGGGCGCGCTCCTGCTCGCGGGCGGCGCGAAAGGAAAGCGCATGGCGCTGCCGAACGCCAAGATCCTGATCCACCAGGTATCGAGCGGCTTCCAGGGTCAGGCGACGGACATCGAGATCCAGGCGCGTGAAACGATCAACATGAAGCGGCGCATGGAGGAGATCTTCGCTGAGCACACCGAGCAGCCGCTCGAGAAGGTGTCGAAGGACATGGAGCGCGACTACTTCATGACGGCGCAAGAAGCACACGATTACGGCATCATCGACACTGTCATCACGCACCGCTAGACCCGGTGGCCAGGACGACCGACAGCAACGAGCAGCTCCTCTGCAGCTTCTGCGGCAAGAGCCAGCGGCAGGTGAAGAAGCTGATCGCCGGGCCTGGCGTCTACATCTGTGACGAGTGCATCGATCTCTGCAACGAGATCATCGACGAGGAGTTGACGGCTCCGGCCGAGCTCGACCTCGGGAGCCTTCCGCGCCCCAGGGACATCTACGGCGTCCTCAACGACTACGTCGTCTCGCAGGAGGAGGCGAAGCGAACGCTCGCCGTTGCCGTGTACAACCACTACAAGCGCGTCCAGATGGACGCCGACGACTCCGACGTCGAGCTGCAGAAGTCGAACATCCTCCTGCTCGGACCGACCGGCTGCGGCAAAACGCTGCTCGCCCAGACGCTCGCCCGGATCCTCAACGTTCCCTTCGCGATCGCGGACGCGACCGCGCTCACCGAGGCGGGCTACGTCGGCGAGGACGTCGAGAACATCCTGCTCAAGCTCATACAGGCGGCCGACTTCGATATCAAGAAGGCCGAGACCGGGATCATCTACATCGACGAGGTCGACAAGATCGCCCGCAAGGCGGACAACCCGTCGATCACCCGCGACGTCTCGGGCGAGGGCGTCCAGCAGGCGCTGCTGAAGATCCTCGAGGGGACGGTCGCGTCGGTGCCGCCGCAGGGCGGTCGCAAGCATCCCCACCAGGAGTTTCTCTCGATCGACACGACGAACATCCTCTTCATCTGCGGAGGCGCCTTCTCCGGCCTCGAGAAGATCATCGCGAAGCGGATCGGCAAGAACGCGGTCGGGTTCGGCGCGCACGTCCGCTCGAAGAGGTCGGCGGAAGCGACCGAGCTGCTGTCGGACGTGATGCCCGAGGACCTGCTCTCGTACGGCCTCATCCCCGAGTTCATCGGCCGCCTTCCCGTCGTCTCCGCGGTGCACCAGCTTACGCGTGAGGACCTCGTCAAGATCCTCGTCGAGCCGAAGAACGCACTCGTGAAGCAGTACCAGCGCTTCTTCGCCTACGACTCGATCGAGCTCGTGTTCACCGAGGACGCGCTCTGGGAGATCTCCGACAAGGCGCTCGAGCGCGAGACGGGCGCGCGCGGGCTCCGCTCCATCATCGAGAACGCGCTGCTCGACGTGATGTTCGAGCTCCCGTCGCGGAAGGACGTCTCAAAGTGCGTGATCACGAAGGAGACGATCCAGAAGGGTCTGAAGCCCACGCTCGTCACGAGCGGCGGGCCGATGCTCGACGAGCCCGAAGAGGCCCTCGCCGAGGAAAGCGCCTAGCCGACACGGGGGAAACCACGTTTCCCCGGTGGGCCCCCTTCTTCGACTGTTGACGCGCGTCCCGCGCTGTTGCTCGGCCGGGCCAAGCGCGACTGCGCCGAACTGATGGACCTCGAAGTCGTCCGAGCGTACAAGCAGGCCGTGCGCGAGCGGGTGTGGGCGCTGCTGGAGCGCGAGGGGGTGGCGCGGTTTCCGGGCGCGCGCGGGCGGATCCCGAACTTCGTCGGCGCCGAGCGCGCGGCCGAGCGGCTCGCGGAGCTGCCGGAGTCGCGGGCGGCACGCGTGGTGAAGGCAAACCCGGACGC
>JALZFG010000328.1 GCA_030861645.1 Actinomycetota bacterium | reverse complement strand
CCTCGAGGGCGGCAGCGGCGTCGTCGGCGATGTCCGCGATGGACGACCGGGCGGGTACGTGCAGCGACCGGCCGGTACCGGCGTTGTCGAAGGCGACCGTGCGCCAACGTCCCGCGAGCGCCGGCAGGACGTCGCGCCAGACCCAGCTGCCCTGTCCCAGGCCAGCGAGGAGGAGGAGCGGAGGCCCCTCGCCTCGCACCTCGACGTGAAGCGCGCTCAGCGCGCCCGCTCGCCGCTCGTTCCCACCCGACCGCCGAAGCAGATCGTCAGGCGAACGCGCTCTCGCCCGTGAGCGCCCGGCCGATGATCAGCTTCTGGATCTGACTCGTCCCCTCGTAGAGCGTCGTCACCCTCGCGTCGCGAAGGTACTTTCCCACGGGGTACTCGTCGACGTAGCCGTAGCCGCCGTGCACCTGCACGGCGGCGTTTGCGGCTCGGACCGCGACTTCGCTCGCGAAGTACTTCGCGACCGACGACTCGATGGTGTGCCGCTCGCCGGTGTCCGCGAGCGCGGCGGCCCGCCAGGTGAGCAGGCGCGCCGCCTCGGTCTCGACGGCAATCTCCGCGATCAGCTCCTGGACGAGCTGGAAGCTCGCGATCGGCCTACCGAATTGGCGCCGCTCGGAGGCATACGCGCGGCACGCGTCGAGACACGCCTGCGCGATGCCGACACAGCCGGCCGCGAGCGAGATCCGTCCGGTGTCGAGGGCCGACATGGCGACCTTGAACCCGTCTCCCTCGCGCCCGAGTCGCCGCGCGTCGGATACGCGGACCCCGTCGAGGAAGAGCTCACCGGTGTCCTGGGCGCGGAGACCGAGCTTCCCCTTCAGCTCGCGCGCGACGAAGCCCGGCGAGTCGGTCGGGACGAGGAAGCAGCTGATGCCGTGTGCTCCCGCCCCGCCCGTCCGTGCGAACACGAGCGCGAGGCCGGCCCAGGTGCCGAGCGTGATGAAGATCTTCGACCCCGAGAGCACCCACTCGTCGCCGTCCCGCTCGGCCCGGGCGGTCAGACTCGCCGGATCCGACCCCGACCCCGGCTCGGTGAGCGCGTAGCACCCGAGCGCCTCGCCCGAGGCGAGCCGCGGCAGCCATTCCCGCTTCTGCTCGTCCGTCCCCCACCGCACGAGGGTCTTGCCGACGAGTCCGAGGTTCACGGAGACGATCCCGCGCACTGAGGAGTCACCGCGCCCGAGCTCCTCCGTCAGCAGGCAGTACGAGACCGTGTCGAGCCCCAGGCCGCCGTACTCCTCCGGGATCACGGCGCCGAGGAACCCGACATCCGCGAGCTTGCCCACGATCGACCTGTCCATGACCTCGGCCCGGTCCCACTCGCGGGCGTACGGCGCGACCTCGCGCTCGACGAACTCGCGCGCCGAGGCCCGGATCAGCTCCTGCTCCGGAGTGAGCGTGAAGTCCACGCGTGCCTTGTGGCCGTCTATTGCTTGCGATGACGCCGGAGCCGGCGGATCGCCCGCTCCGGCGTCTCGATCCTTGCGCTTATCGGCCGTTGATCAGGCTGCCGACCTCTTTCCACGTCCGGTTGCGGTAGCGGACGATCTTGATCTGGGAGATCGGAAAGCGGTCGCGCGCGCTCGTCTTCACCCTGATGCCCTTGATCGCGAACGGGTTGACCCAGTTCATGTGCTGGGTCGCCCGCATCAGCGACGCGCGAGTCGGATTCCTCCCCGCCCGGCGAAGGAGTCGGACCGTGTCGTACGCCTTCGCGACGCCGTAGTAGAAGAAGGTGTTGTTCGGGTCGGCGTTCGCGGGCCCGAAGCGGGCGAGGATGCGGCGGTACTGGCGGACGGCTGGATCGTTCCGGTACGCCGGGTCCGCCGGGTTCTTGAGGTAGGCGGTGCTGATGGCGCCGTTGACGAAGCTCGCTCCAGCCCGCTCGGCCGCGGCATCCATCACGGTGTCGGTCGCGGACACCGAGTTGATCACGATCCGGGCGGGGTTCCAGTTCAGCGCCTTGGCGGTCGCGATCGCACGGACGGTCGGGGTCGGGGTGGTCAGCAGCACCCAGGTGTCCGCTCCGGACGCCTTCTGCCGAGCGAGCTGCGACCCGTAGG
Source organism: Actinomycetota bacterium (assembly GCA_030861645.1). Lineage (GTDB taxonomy): Bacteria > Actinomycetota > Thermoleophilia > Gaiellales > Gaiellaceae > JALZFG01. The sequence goes on along the minus strand of JALZFG010000328.1, from coordinate 1,250 downwards.
ACGTGTCGGTGATCTCGTAGCCCTGCTCGGACACGATCAGCCGGGCCCTCCTTCCGAGACCGCTCCTGAGACCCCGCAGGTAGTCCTTGCCGTAGTCGTCGTTCTGGTAGAAGACGGCGATCCGCGCGCGCGGGGCGTTTCTCGCGATCCACCGGCCGTACGCGCGTCCCTCCGCGACGTAGTCGGGCTGCCAGCCGATTGTCCACGGGTAGCGCCTGTACTGCAGGCCCCAGTAGCTCGCTCCTGTCGAGACGAGGATCTGCGGAACCCTCCGGCTGTTGAGCAGCGGGCGCACGGCGAGGTTTGGCTCGGTCCCGAGCGTCCCGACGATCCCGAACACCCGGTCCTGGAGGATGAGGCGGTTGTGCAGCTGCACCGTCTGCGCCGGGTTGTAGCCGTCGTCGTAGTACTTCCAGACGATCTGGCGCCCGTTGACGCCGCGGTTTCTGCCGCGACGCGAGTTGACGTACTTGAAGTACGCGTCCATCCCGCGCGGAATCGGCGCGTAGAGCGACGCCGGACCACTCAGCGGGAACGTCCCGCCGAGGACGATCGTCGTCCTCGTGATCCCCGGGTCTTGCGCGGCGGCGGCGCCGGCGCCCGTGCTCGTCGCCGCGGCCTGAAGGCTCGCCACGACCCCGGCCGCGAGCACTGTCGTCAGCACGAACAGTCTCTTCTTCATGCTCCTTCGCTCCTTCCCGGCGAGATAATCAACCCCTTCTCTGGACTGGGACGACGAATGACCGTCGTTGTTAATCGTCGCACGATGCGGTGCAGCACGCCGGCGACCCCGCCTGGAACCGCGACCACGATCAGAATCAAGATCGCGCCGAAGACGACGGACGGGGCCTGCCTGGAGAACTCGAACGACACGAGCGGCGGGTCCTGCACGTAGATCGGGAGAAACTGCAGCAGCAACGCGCCGAAGATGACGCCGGAGAGAGAGGCGAGGCCACCGACGACGACGCTCGCGAGCAAGAGGATCGAGAGGCTGACCGGAAACGTGTCCGGGTTCACGTACGAGACCTCGATCGCGAGCAGCGCACCCGCGACTCCGGCGTAGGCCGACGAGATCCCGAAGGCGAGCGTCTTGTACGCGGCCGGGCTGACGCCTGAGCTGACGGCCGCGATCTCGCCGTCGCGAATCGCCCGCCACGCGCGGCCGACGCGACCCCGAACCAGGAGCCAGGCAGCGAGAAAGAGGATGCCCGCGGTCGCCCAGGCTTGGTAGTAGAGCCAATGACGGACGG
>JALZFG010000280.1 GCA_030861645.1 Actinomycetota bacterium | reverse complement strand
GTCCTTCCCTACCTGCGCGAGCTCGGCGAGCGCTGGGAGCGAGGGGAGGCGTCGGTCGCGCAGGAGCACTTCGCCTCGAGCGTGCTCCGGGGGCGTCTGCTCGGGCTTGCGCGTGGTTGGGGCCGCGGTGTTGGGCCTCCAATCGTGCTGTGCTGCGCGCCAGGCGAGCGACACGACCTCGGCCTGATCGCGTTCGGGCTCGCCCTCCGCGCACGCGGCTGGCGGATCGTCTACCTCGGCGGCGACACGCCGATCGAGAGTGCTGCCGACGCCGCCCGTTCCTTCGAGCCCGTCTTCGTCGTCCTGAGCGCCGTGACCGGCGACCGGTTCCGCGCGGTTGCCCCGGAGCTTCGCGCGCTCGCGCGCCGCCATCGCCTCGGCCTCGGCGGCGCGGGGGCGGAAGACGTCGAAGCGACGGTCACCGGCGCCCTCACGTTGAGTGGCGATCCCGTCGACGAGGCCGAGCGACTAACGGATCTCGCGCGAGCGGATGGCGAATGATGAGCGAGACGTCGGCCGCGAGCAGTCACGTGCGCCGTCAGCAGGCGGCACAGAGGAACTCGCGAGCGCGGAGCACGGACTGCTCCTTGTCCTTCACCTCGAGGATGCAGTCGAGCGGAAGGTCGACGGCCTCCGCGACGAAGGCTCCCAACGCCTCGAGATCCACGGTCTCGGCATGCGCGCCCGGCCGCTTCCCGGGCTCCTGCGTCGAGAAGTGCACCTCCTGCCGACCGTCGTGCGCCCGCCAGGATGCGCCCGCGTGCCGGACGAGCTCGCGCGCGCCCAGTCCATGGAGTGACGACGCGAGCTGGTGGTGGAAGACGTCGAAGACGACCGGCAGCCCGAGCGCCTCCGCGAGCACGAGCACCTCGTCGAGCGCCCACCGCTCGTCGTTCTCGAGGGCGAGGCGCTGCCGCACCCCTTCCGACAACCGCTCGAATCCCGTCGAGAAGCGGCCATACGCGGCCTTCGAGTCCGATCCTCCCGAGCCGAGATGGAGCACGATCTTGTGCGAGCGGTCGAGGCCGAGCGCGGTGAGCAGGCGGTCGTGGTATTCGAGCTCAGCGACCGCCGCCGAGACCACGGCGGGTTGCGCCGAGGACAGCACGGTGTACTGCGCCGGATGCGTCGAGGTGCGGGCCGCCGTCCGTCGCAGCAGCCCGCCGAGCGTCCGGAGACGATCGCCGAACTCGTCCCACCACGCGAGTGTGTTTGCCGCGTGTGACGCGAACGGGATCAGGTTCGAGGTCAGACGGAAGACCTGGATCTCATGCTCCTCGTTCCAGCGCACGATCGCCTCGAGCGCATCGAGGTTCGCCGTGATCAGCTGGCGCAGGCGCTCCGGCGTCGCGTTCGCGAGCCGCACCGTCCGCGCCGGCGAAGGCAGCTGCGTGTTCACACACGCGTAGCCGATTCTGAGGCCCGTCCCAACCCTCGGCCCACCGTCAGGCGGAGCGCGACGCGACGCGGGGGCGGGAGCTGCCAGCGCATGTCGCGTCCCCGGCGTCATCGCGCCGCGGGCGGAATCAGGACGCGGTTGACGAGGTGGATCACAGCGTTCGTCGCCAATCACAGCGGGCGTCGTCAGCACTGATCGCGCGGCTGTCGCGTGACGGTCAGTGAGACGCGGCTGCGGGCGCGGGACTCGTCCCCCCGAGCCGCCGCCGGTTGCGGAGCAGCAAGCCAATCCCGTAGACGCCCGCCAGACCAACCAGCCCGTAGATGACGCGGCTGCCGGCGTTCGTCTCGCCAAACCCGAGTCCGAACACGGCGGCGACGAGGTCGAACTTCGCGACCGCGACCAGGCCCCAGTTGAGGGCGCCGACCAGCACGAGCGCCGCCGCGAGTGCATCGAGCTTTTCACTCCTGTTCACCTCCTGTAGAGATCGTGTTGCAGGAGAGTAGCGGCCCGCCGGCAAGCTGTCAAGCACTTGTCCAGAAACGGTCTACAAAGGCGGACAGCGGATCGGTTCCGCTGCGCGTCCGCCCTGCGGTCGCCGGCATCGCGGAAAGCGGTGCGGCACGCCCGTTGAGCCTTCGCGGGCGCTGCGGCGCTACCCTGCTACGCGCCGAGCGCGGAGAGGAGATTCCAGCAGGCTCGCTCGCATCCTCGGCAGGCCTCGGCGCAGACGCGGCAGTGCGGATGATGGTCGGCGTGGCGCGCGCTCTCCTCGCCGCACGCGCGGCAAAGCTCGATGCACGCTTGGACGACGGCCCGGACGAGCGCGCCCTCGAACCCAGTCTGACGGCTGAGGAGCCGGCCAGTCGTCGCGCAGACGTCGCTGCAGTCGTTGCACAGCCGGATGCAGCGGATGACCGTGCCGACGTCCTCCTCGCCGAGACAGGCGTCGGCGCAGGCGGTACAGCTCTGGGAGCAGTCGAGGCACGCCTCGATGCATTCGACGAGCGCCGCCTCCGGCAGAGCACTCCCCCTCGGATGCGTCTTCAGCATCTGCTGGGCGTGAGTCATCGCGACCTCCCTTCAGCACGTGCGCATCAGGTTCGTCTCGAGCGTTCCCCCGATGCGTTCGCTCAATCCTCGCGTGCGAGCTCGGGTTCGACGATCGCGGGTTCCTCGTCGGCGTCCGCGTCGCCCTTCGGCGCGGAGGGTCGCGTCCAGGACCAGGCATCCTCGGCAAGCCGCGCGGGGCCGGCCACGCAGTCCTGCCAGGCGGCGGCTGCCGCCCAGAGATCGGCGGTTCCCGCGAGCCGCCCGATGACCGATGGGCTCGCCGCCTCGAAGAGGAAGACGGCCTCGCGATCGCTCAGGAAGACCTGATGCCGGTCCAGGCCTGCGGCCTCAGGATCGAACGGCGGACCTTCGGCGAGGAGCGCGCGCACACGCGCGCGTGCTCCCGCCCTCAGCGGCAGAACGACGACCACCCGCGTCGGCGCGGCGAGCAGAGCCGCGGCCAGACGCTCCGCGAGCTCCGCGACGACGCCGGCTTCAACGACGCTCGCGATGCGGATCGGGTCACCGAAGCGCCGCTCGAGCACGAGCGCCGGCCTGTCTCCGATCCTGTCCTTGCCCGTTCGTCCGACGCTGACCTCGGCCAGGTCGGAGTACGCGATCTCCCTGACGACGACGCCCGTTCCACCAC
>JALZFG010000262.1 GCA_030861645.1 Actinomycetota bacterium | reverse complement strand
ACAACCCGCTTGAAGCCGTCTGGACCGCGGTGGATGCCTCCCCAAGGCAATGAGTCGGGAAGAACGATCTCGGCCGTGTCGTCGATGTCAGCCGTCGCGCGATCGAGATCCTGCTGCCCGAAGGCCTGCCCGCCGGCAATTACCGACACCGATCCAGAGGGGCATGAATTGGGCGTCTGGGTGCTCGTCGAGGCGACGAACGGCGAATGTGTCTACGAGTACGCGGGGGGAATCGTGTAGCCGTGGCGCCTCCGAGGGCACGAGCTCCTGGTTGAGAGATGGCAGGTCGACCGCCGGCGGCTCGGGGCTCGTGCGCGGGTTGTCGAAGGACGTTTGAAGCCGTAGGATCGCGCAAACGATCACAAGGAGGCGCAGCATGCCGCTGTACTTGGATGTTCACAACGTCGAGGGTGGTGTGTCGGCTCGCGACGTCGCCGACGCGCACATGAAGGACCTGGAAACGCAGGGCGCGTACGGCGTGAACTACAAGCGCTACTGGGTCGACGAGAAGGCCGGGAAGATCTTCTGTCTGGTCGAGGCCCCCGACTCGGAGACGGCGCACCGAGTTCACCGGGAGGCCCACGGCTTGGTCGCCGACGAGATCTACGAGGTCCAGGAAGGCGCGTAGACGATTCGGGCGCGAGCGCTAGTGCTCGCGCCGCTGCCATCCCAATAGGCCGGGTTCGCGCGTGCGCGACGCCTGCGATCCGCCGCAGCGCGCCCGCAGCTGGAGGTCTCGGCCTCGAGTAGCCTGATTGAGTCTCAGACCGTCCGGCGTCGGCCGGCGACTGCGCCCCAGATCGCAAGGAGTACGAGGGCTCCGATGATCGCGGAGATCCACGTGCTCAGGTCGAAGAACTCGTCGATCGGGTCGCCGAACCCGAGCGCCTGCGCGACGAACCCCGCGATCAGTGCCCCCGCGATGCCGATGAGGGTCGTGACGATGATGCCGCCGGGCTGGTCGCCGGGCAAGATCGCCTTCGCGATCATGCCGGCGAGGAGCCCGAGGATGATCCAGCCGATGATCCCCACGGCGACTTCCTACCCGCCGCCCGACGCGGGCAAACCTAGCGCGTAGCCGGCACGGCGAGCGCGTCGAGAACGCGCTCCGCGTGGCGCTCGGGGTCGACGCGGCGCATGATCTTGGCCACGTTGCCCTCGCCGTCGATGATGAAGGTGGAGCGCTCGAAGTAGTTGCTGTCGGGCTTCGTCACGCCGTAGGCTTCGCCTGCCCGGCGCTCGGGGTCGGCGAGCACGGTGAAGGGGAGGTTGTACTTCGCCTTGAACTTCGTCTGACTCTCTCGCTTGTCGGCGCTGACGCCGAGGACGACGGCACCCCGCTCGCGGAAGGCGTCGAACGCGTCGCGGATGCCGCACGCCTGCTTCGTGCAGCCGGGCGTGTCCGACTTGGGATAGAAGTAGAGAACGACCGGAGTGCCGCGGAACGACGAGAGGTTCACCGTCTCGCCGCTGTCGCTCTCCAGCTCGAAATCGGGCGCGGGCTTGCCTTCCTCGACCATGTCGTTCCTCTCTGTAGGGTGCGGCTTCCGCCTGGATGCTAGCCGCGCATCGGATCCTCGCCGTCGCCGTCGTCGCCGTCACCGCGCTGGCCTCCCTCACCGGAGGCCTCGTCCTCTGGCGGCGCCGCGGCGCCGGCGTTCTCGTCGCGAACCTGCTCGTTCTCGCGCAGACCCTGCTGGTCGCCCAGGTGGGGGTCGGCCTGCTCCTCCTGTCGGACAAGCGCCGGGCGCCCGACCGCCTCCACTACCTCTACGGCATCCTGGCGCTCGCCGCCGTCCTGTCGCCGTGGCTCTACGCACCCGCGCAGCCGCGGCGCCGCCTGGCGTGGTTCGCGGGAGCTACGCTTCTGGCAGCTCTGCTCGCCGGACGCGCCTACCTCACTGCGGCATGAGACGTTTCATCAGCGACATGAATCCGACGGTCCGCGGTTTGCTGATCGTCGCGCTCATCGCCGCCGTGATCGTCGCCCTGTCGCTCGAGGAGACACTGACGGCGCTCTACCTGATTGCCGGGATCGCGTTCTTCCTCGCGATCGCCTTCTTCATCTACCTCCTCTGGCGTGAGCGGCGCGCGGACATCGCCGCCTGGTCCAGTCGAGCGCAGGCTGTCTTCTACGGCGCAGCCGTACTGATCGTGGTCGATCTCGCCGTTTTCTTCTGGCGCGGCGTCGCCGGCCTGGATGCGTTCGCGTTCGTCGTCGTGCTCATCCTGTCCGCGTTCTCGATGTACCGCGTCTGGCGCGACGAGCGCAGCTACTCGCTGTAGCGCCGAATCGACGAGACCTCTCGCGGCGCGCACCCCAGGCTCGACGCGGCATCGAGCGCTGAATTGTCACGCCTCTGGCACGCGCACGATTCCCGCGCTCGCGCGGTTTCGGGGTACGCTCCCCGCGGGTGGCGGGCGGTGTCTTCCCCACCCTGGGTGGCAAGTAGTCATAGTCATTCTCTGTGCCTGTCCGAAGCCGCCATCTCGCGCCACCTCCGTGCTCACGCTAGGTTCGCCCGGTGGGCTGCGAGGAGTGCCGCGCCATCGCGAGCGCCTTGGCGAAGGGGTGGAGCGCTTCTGTCCCCGCCTAAAGCTCGGCGCTCTCTAGCTTCACTTCATGGTACTCGTTGCGGCTGTACGGACCAACAACCGACTCGACGAGATCGCGGACGGCATCCACAGAGGGACCCTCCCAAATGCAGATTGCAGTCCTATGGTCGGGAGTTGAGGCACTAACCGGGAGGCGAATTCCTCCTGGGAGGCCCGACTCCAGGGCCTTCTCCTCGGCTTGCTCAAATGCCTCGGGGTCCGAGATCCGGTGGATGACGCCGACGTACATGGGCCTCCCTCCTGTCGTTGGTCACCGGATTTTAGTCCGGGCCGGAGCGACCTACCTGGCGATGCTTCTACACAGAATGACTACTTGCCACCCCGGGTGGGTGCTGGTGCCCGGCGCAGCGCCGGCAGTAGAAGACGAGTGCTCGCTCCGCGACCAGCACCCGCCAGCCCTTACCGGTCCTGCGGTACGGCGCCGCCTCCTTGCAGCGCACGGGGGGCGGCCGCCACCGTCCGCGCATCGAATCGCCGGGACCGTCGAGCGGCTGTCCTAGCTGCTGCAGGGATTCGATCTGAGGCGCTTGCGGCGCTGCCGAAGGCGAGGGGTGAGGCAGAAGTTCCGTCGCCGATGGCGCGGGGAGTGCGGCGTCAGCGCTGACCATGAATGGTCACTTGCAAGCCTGAATCGAATGC
>JALZFG010000258.1 GCA_030861645.1 Actinomycetota bacterium | reverse complement strand
CTTCGAGATCTTCCGGCTGGACGCCCTCCAGTCGAAGTTCGACGTGGCGCGCCTTCCGTTCTCGCTGAAGATCCTGCTCGAGAACCTCCTGCGGCACGAGGACGGGGAGACGGTGACGCGCGCGGACGTCGAGGCGGTCGCCCGCTGGGTCGCGACGGAGGAGCCGAGCCGTGAGATTCAGTTCCGCCCCGCGCGCGTCCTCCTTCAGGACTTCACCGGGGTGCCCGCGATCGTCGACCTCGCGGCGATGCGCGACGCGATGAGCGAGCTCGGCGGCGATCCGGCGAGGATCAACCCGCAGCTCCCCGCCGAGCTCGTGATCGACCACTCGGTGCAGGTCGACGAGTATGCAACGCGGCTCGCGATTCGCCGCAACGCCGAGCTCGAGTTCGACCGCAATCGCGAGCGGTACGCGTTTCTGCGCTGGGGCCAGACGGCGTTCGACAACTTCAAAGTCGTTCCGCCGAACACGGGCATTGTCCACCAGGTCAACCTCGAGTACCTGGCGCGAGTGGTCGAGACGCGGGACGGGCAGGCATTTCCGGACACGCTCGTCGGGACGGACTCGCACACGACGATGATCAACGGGCTCGGCGTGCTCGGCTGGGGCGTTGGCGGGATCGAGGCGGAGGCGGCGATGCTCGGCGAGGCGATCTCGATGCTCGTGCCGCAGGTGGTCGGCTTCCGGCTCCGTGGGCGCCTCCCCGAGGGAGCAACCGCGACCGATCTCGTCCTCACCGTGACGCAGGTCCTTCGTGAGACGGGCGTCGTCGGGAAGTTCGTCGAGTACTTCGGCGAGGGCCTCGTCGGGCTGCCGCTCGCGGATCGCGCGACGATCGGAAACATGTCGCCCGAGTACGGGGCGACGTGCGGGTTCTTCCCCGTCGACGACGAGACGCTGAAGTACCTCGAGCTGACGGGTCGTTCGGCCGAGCAGGTCGAGCTGGTCGAGGCCTACTGCCGCGAGAACCTGCTCTGGCACGACCCCGGGCACGACCCGACGTACTCGCAGGTCGTCGAGCTCGACCTCGGCGACGTCGAGCCGAGCCTCGCCGGGCCGCGCCGGCCGCAGGATCGCGTCCGTCTCGCCGACGCCAAGCGCTCCTTTCTCGCCTCGCTCGAGTCGTTCGGGGTCGACTACGACGAGGCCACGCACGACAAGTCGGTCGCCGACACGTTCCCGGCGAGCGACCCGATCGCCGAGGGCGCCCCGGGACACGAGGAGTGTCCTCCCGACCCGGACCCGCTCGCGGTTCCCGACGTCGTGGTCGCGGAGCGCGCGAAGCCGGTGGAGGTCGAGCTCGACGGACAGCAGGTGACCGTCGAGCACGGAGCCGTCGTGATCGCGGCGATCACGAGCTGCACGAACACGTCGAACCCGCAGGTGATGGTCGGCGCCGGGCTGCTCGCGAAGAAGGCCGTCGAGCGCGGGCTCGGACGCAAGCCGTGGGTGAAGTCGAGTCTCGCGCCGGGCTCGAAGGTCGTCACCGAGTACTACGAGCGGGCGGGCCTGATGCCGTACCTCGAGCGCCTCGGCTTCAACGTGGTCGGCTACGGCTGCACGACCTGCATCGGCAACTCGGGCCCGTTGCCCCAGCCCATCTCGGAGGCGATCGTCGAGGGCGACCTCGTCGTCTGCTCCGTCCTCTCGGGCAACCGCAACTTCGAAGCGCGCATCCACCCCGAGGTGAAGGCGAACTACCTCGCATCGCCACCGCTCGTGGTCGCCTACGCACTCGCCGGGAGAATGGACGTCGATCTCTCGTCCGAGCCGCTCGGCCAGGACGACGAGGGGAACGACGTCTACCTCCGCGACATCTGGCCCTCGTCGCGCGAGGTCGCGGAAACGATCGCCGAGGCGATCCGCAGCGACATGTTCCGCAAGACGTACGCCGACGTCTTCACGGGCGACGAACGTTGGCGGAGCCTCGCCGCCCCCGAGGGTGAGCTCTTCGCCTGGGATCCTGAGTCGACGTACGTCCGTCGACCGCCCTACTTCGACGCGATGCCGACGGATCCGCCGCCCGTCGGCGATATCGAAGGGGCGCACTGCCTCGTCGTCCTCGGCGACTCGGTGACGACCGACCACATCTCGCCGGCGGGCGCGATCAAGCCGGAGAGCCCTGCGGGCCGCTACCTGATCGAGCGCGGGGTCGAGCGACGGGAGTTCAACTCGTACGGGTCGCGCCGCGGCAACCACGAGGTGATGGTTCGGGGGACGTTCGCGAACGTCCGCCTGCGTAACCTGCTCGTCCCGGGGAGCGAGGGCACATGGACGCTCCACGTGCCCTCGGGCGAGGAGATGACGATCTTCGAAGCCTCCCAGCGCTACCTGGCCGAGGGCGTCCCGCTGATCGTGATCGCCGGGAAGGAGTACGGCTCGGGCTCCTCGCGCGACTGGGCGGCGAAGGGGCCGAATCTGCTCGGCGTTCGCGCCGTGATCGCTGAGTCGTTCGAGCGCATTCACCGGTCGAATCTGCTCATGATGGGCGTGCTCCCGCTGCAGTTCCTCGAGGGCGAGAACCTCGAGACGCTCGGGCTGAGCGGCCGCGAGACCTACTCCGTGACGGACGTCGAGAACGCCGAGGCGCGGGAGGTGACGGTGCGGGCCGACGACCTGGAGTTCCGGGCCCGCGTGAGACTCGATACCCCGCGCGAGCGCGAGTACCTCTGCCACGGCGGCATCCTCCAGTACGTCCTGCGCCGCTTGCTCACGCAGTAGCTTCCCGCGCGGGTTCGTCTCCGGACGCACTAGAGTCCTCCTCCGTCCTCTCCGATGGAGGTGCGTGATGCGCTTTCTCGTCGTCGGGCTACCGACGTTTCCGATTCCTCCCGAGCAGCTTCCGAGCCTCGTCGCCGCTGAGCCCGAGTGGTACGGGCGTCACCGCGACAAGATCGAGCTTCACGGCTGGTTTGCCGGGGGCGGTGGTTTCGCCGTCGTCAACGTCGAGGACGATGCGACGCTGAACGAGATCGTCATTCAGCACCCGTTCTTGCCGTTCTCGGACGTCCAGGTTCGCGCTTTCGTCGACCACGACACCGGCCTGCAACAGCTCGAAGAGGTCGTCAGGGCGATGAGCGCGGGGGGATAACCGCGCTTCACCGGTACACCGGTAGGAAAGTCACAGACTGTTACTTGACGCTCGGCGGCGGAATCCGGCGCACTCGCGGCACTGTGTCGTGACGCTCACTGGCGCAGACTTGGTTCATGGTCACCATTGCGCCGCGCCTCGACCGAGCGGCTCGTCGCCGCGATCCCGCGGCTCGACGTTCCCGGCGGACCAATCGCGGAGACGTCGCGCCGTCTCGGAGCGCTTGCCGAGACGCTTGGTCTACCGCGTCCCAGCTACGAGCAGGTGCGCGTCCTCGTCCATGCGTTCCGCGCCCGGCGGCCGTCCTCGGCGCTCGGCGACGTCCTCCTCGACATCAGTTTCCGCGCTGCTCCGCCAGAAGCACTCCTGGAGTTCCTCGCCGGCACCGCTCCCCGCCGCGCGGGCAAGTAACAGTCTGTTACGAGGGCAGGATCGGCGCGCGCGCCTGCAGAGGCGGGCTACGGTT
>JALZFG010000215.1 GCA_030861645.1 Actinomycetota bacterium | reverse complement strand
CGACCACCGTCGACGGTGCCACGAGGACCAGCTCGGGGTCGACGACCGCGACCCGCGGCGCCAGCCTGCGCGAGACGTAGCCGAGCTTGCGGGGCACGTCCGGGTCCGTGATCACGGCGTTGAACGTCACCTCGGAACCCGTCCCGCATGTGGTCGGGACGCAGACGAGCGGGGGGAGGTCGCGCGGGATTCGCTCCTTCCCAGCATAGTCCGCGACGGAGCCGCCGTTCGCGGCAACAATCGCGGCGCCCTTCGCGCAGTCCATCGAGCTGCCCCCGCCGAGCCCGACGATCCCATCACATCGATGCTCGTGCCAGACCTGGACGGCGTCGGCGACGTTGTCGATCGTCGGGTTGGACTGCGCATCCGCGTAGACCGCTACCTCAAGACCGGCGGTTCCCATTGGCTCAGCGATCGCGTCGACGATCCCGGCCCTTCGCACGCCGTCGTCCGAGACGAGCAGCGCGCGCGTTACGCCAAGCTCGACGAAACGCTCTCCTACCTCGGCGGAAACTCCCCAGCCGTAGAAGACTCTCGTGGGGCATTCGAACGCGTGGATGCTGTCCCAGGTCATCGTCCCAGCTTCTCAGCCGCGGGATGGTGCCGGTTCGGCGAGCGCGTAGAGGCCGAAGACGAACTCGCGGTTCCGTCCGGTCGTCTTGAGCAGCAACGCACGCGCGGCGTCGGGGTCTCGGGCCTCGATCGAGTCGACGAGGAGGCGGTGCGAGTCGATGCTGAACTCGAGCCCGCCGAAGCGGCGGATCGCCATCTCCGCCGAGAGCTCCATGTCCTGCTCGAGCAATCCTCGTATGTCCGTCATCGCTTGGAGGAGGAAGCGGTTTCCGGCCGCCCTCGCGAGCGCAAGGTGGAACTCGACGTCCGCCTGGGTGTATGCATCTGCATCGGAGGCGGCGGCCCGCATTCGGTCTAGGCAGCGCCGGAGCTCGCGTATGTGCTCAGCGGTGGCACGCTCCGCGGCGAACGCTGCCAACTGCGCCTCGATGACCTCGCGCGCCTCGATCACCTCCTCCACCTCCTTCCGCCCAAGGCGTGGAGCCGGCAGACGGCCGCGGCGCCTGCTTCGACCGGCGACGACGAAGGTTCCGCGGCCGGCGCGCGTCTCGACGAGCCCGTCGCTGATGAGCATGCTGAGCGCCTCGCGAACGGACCCGACGCTCACCGAGTAGATCGCGGCCAGCTCGCGATGACCGGGGAGCTGGTCTCCGTCCCGGAGCTCGCCGCCAACGATTCGGCTCCGGAGCCTGTCCGCGATGCTCTCGGAGAGGTTGGCGCGCCGTACCGGATCGAGCCGCGTCGCCCGTTCCGCTGTTCCGAACGGCTGCACGGCTCGGGACGCTACAACGGCGTTGCTGCAGCGTCAACCGGCTCTCCGGAGGACACCCATTGCGCCTAGACAAGTGAGGACGCGCCTGTTAGCGTCCTCCCGTTTCGGTGCTCCGAGCACGATGTTTACGGCGGGCCGTTCTTGCGGCGAAGGTACGGTCCCTGAGGAGGGAGGCATGCACGGGAAGTTCGAGAACCTAGAGCGCGTCCTGTCGGACGAGGACGTTCTGACGAGGCATCTCAGCCGGCGACAGTTCGTCGCCGGCGTCGGGGCGACCAGTTTCGGCCTTCTGCTCGCGGGGTGCGGCGGCGGCGGAGGCGAGGAGAAGGCGGCTCAGACCACGAAGACGACCGCGAAGGGCGAAGGCGCTCCGCTCAAGAAGGGGCTTGCGTCCGGCATGTACGGGGGTCCGACTGGGTTCGACGGGGCCGAGCGCTACCAGTATCCGTTCGACTCCGAGGAGGGACGGGCGATTGCCGGCCTGCGCCGATTGCGAAAGGACGGCAAGGCGCCGGACACGCTCGTGGTTCAGGTTCTGAACTTCGCGCGCCCGCAGTTCGAGCGCGGCTTCCCCCAGGGAGCCCCCTCGATCCTCGACGTCTTCGAGGAGGAGACGGGCATCAAGGTCAAGTTCGTCGAGACCGACCCAGCATCCGAGTATCAGGTGAACCTCCGGAATGCCTCCACGAAGAACGGCAGCTTCGACCTCGTGACAGACTTCATGTGGGATCTCGGTGATTTCGCCGAGGCCGGTCTCCTGCGCCCTCTGGACGAGTTCGTGCACAAGTACAAGCCGCAGTGGCGGGACCCGAAGTATGGGTACCTCGGTGGCGACACGACGGTGCGAATCTTCACCCAGTACAAGGGCGAGACGTACGCCGTCGCTTTCGACAACGACACCCAGCCCTTCGTCTACCGCTCCGACCTCTTCAACAACCAGAAGGAGAAGGCGGCGTTCGAGGATAAGTACGGGCGGGCGCTCGAGTTCCCGAAGACGTGGGAGGACCAGGCTCAGGTCGCCGAGTTCTTCACGCGGCCGAACGCGAACCCGCCGCTCTACGGGTCGGTCGAGCGCAAGGGCCCGTTCTGGGGCTGGGTCAACTGGCAGCAGCGCTTCGTCTCCTCGGCTGCGCCGAACATGTACTACTTCAACGAGGACGGCTCGGCGAACGTGAACAACGAAGCGGGTATTCGCGCGCTCGAGGAGCACGTCCGCTCGCTCGAGTTCTCGGAGCCCGGGACCCTGACCAAGGACTGGCTCGCCCAGTACCAGCTCTTCGGCAGGGGTAGCGGTGTAATGGGTGGAACCTTTCCAAACGTCACGAAGCTCGTCGTTCCGGCGAACCGCGACCTCGACAAGGGCTTCGGGAAGTTTCTGCGAACGGATGTTCAGCCCGGGCGGGAGGTCGACGGAAAGCTCATCCGCCGGCCCGTCATCTTCTCGAACATCAGCTACAGCGTGAACGCCTTCGCGCCCAAGAAGCACCACGAGGCTGCCTACCTCTTCCTCCAGTGGGCGGGCGGCGCGCGCGTCTACACGTGGCTTGCGGCCAACCCCGGCGGGTACCAGGATCCTCACCACACGATCTCGCTCGAGGATCCTCTCGTGATACGGAGCTACCAGCCGGAGCCGACGAACGCGCTCAAGAGCATCATCCCGCGCACGGCTCCGCCAATCCGGTTCCGGGGCGCGGGGCAGTACCACCAGGCGCTTGACGAGGAGCTCCAGAAGGCGCTGACGAAGCAGCAGTCGCCGGCGAGGGCGATGAAGCGGATCGCCGACCGCTGGGATCGCATTACGGAGCGGCTCGGGACCGAGGGCCAGGTCGAGGCGATCAAGGCCGATCGCGGTGCCTGGCCAGACGAGACGGGGCCGGACAAGACGCTCGGCACGTAGCGGACCGCGCGGCAAAAGGAGATGGAAGCTCCGACGACCGAGGCGAGCGTTCGCTACGGACCGGCGAGGCGATTGCCGGACCTCGGCGGTCGCTCCCAGGAAACCGTCTCCCGGCTGCTCGTCGCGCCCGGCAGGCTCCTCCTCCTCTTCATCATCGCCTTTCCGGCCGCGGTCGCCGTCTACATCAGCTTGACGGAGTGGACGCCGACGAGCGGCAAGGAATGGTGGGGCGCGTACCACTTCTGGCGCTGGTTCGACGGCTACTGGGAGGCGCTGTCGACCTCCGAGTTCTGGGCCGCGATGTGGCGGACCGTCCTCTTCACGGTCGTAGCAGTGGGCGTGGAGTTCGTCCTCGGCTTCGCCCTCGCGCTGCTGCTGCTGCGGGGCTTCCGCGGCCGCAGTCTTCTGATGCTCTTCTTCCTGCTGCCGATGATGGTCGTTCCCGCCGTCTCCGGCTTCATCTTCTTCATGCTCTTCCAGATCGACGGGCCGGTGAATCAGGGGTTGAGCGCGATCCTCCCCGGCGACGTCCACATCGGCTGGCTGCAGAATCCGGATCTCGCGCTCTGGTCAGCGATGGTGGTCGACATCTGGCAGTGGACGCCGCTGATGTTTCTCATCTTCCTGTCGGGGCTGGTGGCGCTTCCGGAGGATCAGATGAACGCGGCTCGGATCCTCGGCGCGGGCTTCTGGCACCAGCTTCGGTACCTCATCTTTCCGATGATGAAACCGATCATTCTGATCGCGCTCATCATCCGCGCGATGGAGACGTTCAAGGTCTTCGACTCCGTCTTCCTGCTCACGACCGGCGGCCCCGGTGATGCGTCCGAGACGATCTCGATCTTCCTCTACCGCGAGGTAATCCAGAACGCTCGCTGGGGCTACGCGACGGCGGTGGCGATCATCGTCCTCATCTTCGTAAGCGTCCTCGCGATGCGAGCAATTCGGCCGATCGAGCAGGCTCAGGAGGAGACGCTCGAGGAGCTCGTCGCCGCCGAGGTTCGCGAGCCCGCGGCGGAGGAGCGGGTCGAGGAAGCGATCGAGGCCGAGGCCAGGGTGTAGCTCGATGGCGACTGCCGCGCCAGCTCGCCCCGCCGTAGCGGCGCCCGCGAAGGCGACGCTCGGAAGACGAATGCGGCCGGTCGGACGCTGGGCTGCGATCTTCCTCGTCGCGGTCGTCTTCGGGTTCCCGCTCTACTGGACGGTGACGATGGCGTTCAAGCCGGCGGACGAGTGGAACCCGCCCGGGAAGGTCTACTGGGTTCCTCAGGACCC
>JALZFG010000211.1 GCA_030861645.1 Actinomycetota bacterium | reverse complement strand
CGAGTGGCCCGCGCACGCGTCGTTCATGGACGGACTCGTGGACGCTGGCTTCGTCGTCCTGGGCGGGCCACTCGCCGACGAGCACCGCGTGGTGCATGTTGTGGACGCTGAATCCGAGGAGGCCGTGCGCGCGACGTACGCGCGCGATCCGTGGAGCGAAACGCATCTTCGGATCGACACGATCGAGCCGTGGACGATCCGGCTCGACGGGCGGCGCGCGTAGACGACGTCGCTCGAGACGGCGCCGGCAGACGAAGGGCGGCTTGACGTGAGCTTTACCGCAGTGGGCTTGGGGAGGGAGGACGAATGAAGCTGCGGCGACTGAAGGCGACCGGCGTCCTTTGGCGCCACAGCGACTTCATGAAGCTCTGGGCCGGCCAGTCGATCAGCGAGTTCGGGACGGCCGTCTCGCAGCTAGCGATCCCGCTCGTTGCCGTTCTCGTGCTGAACGCGAGTGCGTTCGAGGTCGCGTCGCTCGGTACGGTCCAGTTCCTCCCGTTCATCCTCTTCACCCTTCCGGCGGGCGTCTGGGTCGACCGGGTTTCTCGCCGCCTGGTGCTGATCGTCGGCGATCTCGGACGCGCCTTGCTCCTCGCGTCGATTCCCGTCGCGTACCTCCTCGACGTCCTTACCCTGGGACACCTCTACGTCGTCGGCTTTCTGGTCGGGGTGCTCACCGTCTTCTTCGACGTCGCGTACCAGTCGTACCTGCCCTCCCTCGTCGAGCGTGAGCACCTGGTCGAAGGCAACTCGAAGCTCCAGATCACGGTCTCGGGCTCGCAGATCGCGGGACCCGGCGTCGCCGGGGCGCTCATCGGCGCGATCACCGCGCCCTACGCGATCGTCCTCGACGCCGCCAGCTTCCTCGTCTCCGGCGGCTTCACGGTCGCGATCCGCAAGCGCGAGGCGCTGCCCTCCGCGGCGCCCGACGGAACGAAGCCGCGACTGCGCAGCGAGCTCTGGGCCGGACTCCGCTACGTGCTCTGGCACCGATACCTGCTGCCGCAGGCGATAGCGACGGGGACGTCCAACTTCTTCTCGAACGCCGTCTTCTCGATCCTGGTCGTGTACGCCGTGCGCTCGCTGCACCTCTCCGCGGGCCTCATCGGCGTCGTCTTCATGGGCGGCGGGATCGGCTGGCTGCTCGGCTCTGTCTCTTCGAATCGGCTCGGCAGCAGGCTCGGAGTCGGCCGTACGACGATCCTCGGCATTGCCACCACGGGCCCGTCGGCGCTGCTGATGGCGCTCGCGCCGAAGGGCTTCCCGATGCCGTTCCTGATCGCGGGCACCATCGTCGGCGGCTTCGGCGCTGTCGTCTACAACATCCAGCAGGTGAGCCTCCGGCAGGCGATCACGCCCGAGCGGATGCAGGGCCGCATGAACGCCGTCATGCGGTTCCTCGTCTGGGGGACGATCCCCCTCGGCTCGCTCACAGGCGGCGCGCTCGCGTCCACGGTCGGTCTTCGGGCAACCCTCTTCGTCGCCGCGGTCGGTGGATTTACCGCCATCCTGCCGATCGTCCTGTCACAGA
Source organism: Actinomycetota bacterium (assembly GCA_030861645.1). Classification (GTDB taxonomy): domain Bacteria; phylum Actinomycetota; class Thermoleophilia; order Gaiellales; family Gaiellaceae; genus JALZFG01. The sequence goes on along the minus strand of JALZFG010000211.1, from coordinate 2,359 downwards.
TCCGGACGCTCCAGACGTTTCCCGAACCCGAGGAGTTGCCGAGTGCCGTCGAGGCGGAGGCTGAAGGCGGCATCGTCACCCCACTGACCACGCCCGTCTCGCGGGACGAGTAGCCTCTGGCGGCGGCGCCCGAGCGTTGAACTGCTCTCGCTAGGCGCGGCGAAGCTGCGAGCAGCTCGAGGTCGGCTACGCCTCCTCGCACGACGGAGGCTCGCCCTGGAGCGCGCCGTCGACCGCGCCGGGCCGATGGCGCTCTCCTGGCTCGCGGCCACCTCGCAAGGAAGGAGGGTCGGCGACTACATCTCGAGCTCGTTCGCGAACGACGGGGTGCGCCCGGTCTCGCCGTCGCGTCCGCCCCCTTCGCGGGGCTCTCAACGCGTCGTAGCCGGCGGCGCACGCGAAGACGTCGATCGCTGCGGTGGCAGCTCGAGCGAAGCCAGCGCTGGCAAACCACCTCGTCCATGCGGCGCCGAACATCGGGTAGACGCCTCGCGACGGGACCGGGCAAAAACACTCGCGCTCGCGAGTGGTTCGGCCTGGATGATCGTCATCAGCGAGGCTAGCCGCGGCTTGTAGCGTCTGGGCATGAGTGACAACAACATCTGGTCGGACGAATGGGATCCAGGCGAGGACTGGTCGGGCGGCGGTGCCCGCTTCAAGCGTCTGCCTCGTGGCTCGACGCTCGGCGCGAGCGTGTACGAGCTAGGGCCCGGGAACTGGGTGCCCTTCCACTTCCACCATGGATCGGAGGAGCTGCTAGTGGTACTGCGCGGCCGGCCGACGTTGCGCACCCGTGCCGGGACCCGGCAGCTGGACGAGGGCGAGGCGGTCCACTTTCCGCCGGGGCCTCAGGGCGTCCACGGCGTTTCGAACGAGACGAGCGAGCCGGTCCGCTACCTGATGGCGTCCACTCTCGTCTCTCCGGAGGTCGCCGAGTATCCGGACTTGCGCCAGATCACGGCTCAAGCGCGCACTGGCTCACAGACCGGCGAACACTTGTGGCTGATCCACGACCTCCATTAGGTGTTGGGCGCCGCCTTTATCCCGCGACCGCTGACCGCTTCGCGGATGCGCTAGCAGTACTCGGCGCTGGCGGAGGAGCCGCGTGCTGCTGTCAGTACTGGCGGCTCTCGTCGTCTGAGTACGGCCGCTCCACTGTTGATGAACGACGCACTCTGCTCCGTGCGCAAACCGCGAGCACACCGGTTCCGGGAATGCTCGCGTACGTGCAGGACGTTCCCGCCGGATGGTGCGGCTTCGGCGTGCGTGACCGGATGAAGCGTCTGACGAGGTCGCGCACGATTCCCGTCATCGATGAATCGCCGGTCTGGTCGATCTTCTGCCTCACGGTCCGCGTCGGTTACCGACGACTTGGCCTCGCCCGCGCACTACTCGACAGCTTGATCGAGTATGCGCGCGAAAACGGTGCGCCCGCGCTCGAGGCCTACCCTGTCGATCCTGACGGGCGTCGCATCCACACCACCGCGGCGTACGTCGGAACCACCAGCATGTTCGAGGACGCCGGGTTCCACCGAGTGATGCAGACCGAAGCGCGAAGCGCGCGGTTGCCGCGCTGGCTCATGCGCCTCGATCTTCGCGAGCGGACTCGCGAGTAGTGGTCAGGTCGTGTGTGAGCGCAACCGCGTACGCGACCGGGAGAACATCAGCCAGCCACTCAAGGTCGATCGGCGAGCGACCGTTCCACCGCTGGTGAAAGCCGTCCGCGTCGTGTACCGCCATCGGCCCGACTCGTCGGACGTTTGCGGCACGCGAGCTTCATGACGCGGCAACATCGCCGTGCTCGGCGATCCTCGGCCACGTCGATCGCGACGACGGTCGACGTCTACGGCCACGGTGCGACCGCCGATCTCCAGGCCGAGACGAGGGGCGTCGAGTCTCTTCGCGCGTCGGCCGGCACAACGTGCAGCGAAATCAATCCGCAAAGCGGATGATGAAACCCGCTGCAGAGAGGCGGTTAGAGGCGCCGAGCGGATTCGAACCGCTGTACGGGGCTTTGCAGGCCCCTGCCTACCCTCTCGGCCACGGCGCCGCAGCCGCATGGTATCGGCGGTTACGGCACCCACCGGTCGAGCCTGGGCGTGATCTGCAGCTCGTGCGTCCAGCCGCGCGGAGACTGGTTCGCGAGGTACTCGACTGCCGCCACCACGTCCTCTTCGGAGGTGGATGCGTCCTTCGGCCGGCCCTCGAGGAGCGCGGCGGTCTTCGGGCTCTCGATCGTCGCGTCCACGATCAGGAGGGCGACGTGTACGCCCCGCTCGCGCAGCTCGAGCGCCGCCGACTTGATGAGGGCGCGCGTCGCGAACGCCGCCGCCGCCCACGCGCCGCGGCCGGGCATACC
>JALZFG010000195.1 GCA_030861645.1 Actinomycetota bacterium | reverse complement strand
GCGCGGACATCCTCGTCCACGAGGCGACGTTCGCCGGCGAGGAGGCGGAGCGCGCCCGCGAGACCGGCCATTCGACGGCGGCGGAAGCGGCGGCGATCGCCCGCGGCGCGGGCGTCGTCCTGCTCGCGCTGACCCACCTCTCGAGCCGCTACTTCGGCCCCGAGCTCGCCCGCGAGGCCCGCGCCGTGTTCCCCGACACCGTCGTCCCGCGCGACTTCGACGTGCTCGAGGTGCCGTTCGCCGAGCGGGACTCGCCGCGGCTCGTGAAAGGGGGCGCGCTGCCGCCGCGGGAGCGCGAGCTCCAGCGAGCGCCGGTTTCGTAAGATCCGGCTGATGAGGCGGATGGTTCAGGTCGCCGTCGCGGCCGACGTCTCCGAAGCCGAGGAGATCCAGACCATCCTGCGCGAGGCGGGGATCGCTTCCGAGTTCGAGACCGCCGTCGAGCATCACCCCGCCGCGACCGCGGACGTGCCCCAGAAGGTGCTCGTGCCGGAGTCGTCCCTCGAGGCTGCTCAGGACGCGATCGAGGCGGCGCTCGAGCCCGACGACCTGGAGTAGCGCGGGAGACCGGCGCAGCGTCTCCCGCGCGTGAGTTGCGCTTAACCCCGTGAGCGACAGCTCGCGCGAGCGCGTCGATTTCGGTCCGCTCGCCGACGCGTACGACGCCCTTCGCCCGGCCGACGAGAACTGGCGCGAGGTCGCGGAGGCGCTCGTGCAGACGGGCGAGCTCGCCGGGCGGCGCGTGCTCGACGTCGGTTGCGGGACGGGGCGCTTCGCGACCTATCTCGCGGAGCGGTTCGGCGTCAAGGCGTGGGGGGTCGACCCCTCGCCGGAGATGCTCGCCGTCGCCCGGGGACGGGCGCCGCGCGGCGTCGGGTTCAAGCTCGCGCGCGCCGAGGACCTGCCGTTCACGGATGGGTGGTTCGAGCGCGCCGTGATGTGGCTCAGCGTCCACCTGGTCGATCGGCCGCGCGCGTTCGCCGAGGTGAAGCGGGTGCTTGCTTCGGGCGGCCGCATCGTGATCGCCACCTTCGACCCGGTGCACTTCGACGAGTACTGGATGAACGGACTCTTCCCCTCGCTCGAGCGCATCGATCGCGCGCGGTTCCCGCGGCCGGACGCCCTCTCCGGCGAGCTCCAGGCGGCGGGGTTCACCCGAGTCCGCCTCGTCCCGCTCAGCCAGCGTGCGGCGCTCGCGCGCGAGGACGCGCTGCGCAGGCTCGAGGGCAGGTCGATCTCGACGCTCCAGCTGCTCGACGAGCACGAGTACCGCGCTGGGATCGAGCGAGCGCGCGCCGAGCTGCCCGAGCGGGTCGAGTACGCCGTCGAGTGGCTGCTCGCGGTGGCCGAGCGCTGAGACCCTCGTTCCGCCTTCGCGCCGCCGGGTCCGTCCGCCCGCCCCGCTAGCCTCGGGCGCCGTTCACGCACGCCTTTAACTCGGTCCCGCGAGGCCGGAAAGGAGCCGCCGGTGTCCACGTGCCGCGTACGATCCTCGACGCTGCCCGATTGCTGACAGCCGGCGCGGCCGTGGACGGCGCCGTCCTCCTCGACACCGACGCGATCGGGAGGGCGCTCTCGCGCATCGCGCACGAGATCGGCGAGCGGAACCCCGACCTCGAGCGCATTGCGCTGGTCGGGATCCAGACGCGCGGGGTACCGCTCGCGCAGCGCCTGCGCCGGCTGATGACCGAGCGGACTGGGGAGGAGGTCGCGCTCGGCGCCCTCGACATCACCTTCTATCGGGACGACCTCCACGTCCGCGGCGCCGAGGCGCCGCTGCACCCGCAGCCCGTGGTTCGCGCCACGGCGCTCGACTTCCCGCTCGCCGGGCGTACCTGCGTCCTCGTCGACGACGTCCTCTACACCGGCCGGACGATCCGCGCCGCGATCGACGCGCTCTTCGACTACGGGCGCCCGGGGCGCGTCCAGCTCGCCGTACTAATCGATCGCGGACACCGGGAGTTGCCGATTCGCCCCGACTACGTCGGCAAGAATCTGCCGACGTCGCGCGAGGAGCGGATTCACGTCGAGCTCGTCGAGGTCGACGAGGTCGACCGGGTCGTGCTCGTCCCCGTCGGGGCGGAGGACGCGGGTGGCTGAGATCAGGCTCGTCCGGGACAGCCTCCGGCCGCCGCCAACGCCCCGCAAGCGGCACCTCATCTCGATCTCGGATCTCTCGCGGGCGGACGTGGAGCGGCTCCTCGGGATCGCGCGCGGCTTTGCGCGCTCGCTCGAGCGCGAGCTGAAGAAGCTCCCGACTCTGCGCGGCCGCACGGTCATCAACCTCTTCTACGAGTCCTCCACTCGCACGTCGTCGAGCTTCGAGCTCGCCGCGAAGCGGCTGTCCGCCGACGTCATGTCTGTCAAGGCGTCCGGCTCCGCCGTGGACAAGGGCGAATCGCTGAAGGACACCGCGATCACGCTCGGCGCGTACGAACCGGACGTCATCGTCATTCGACATCCCGAGATCGGTGCGCCGCAGCTCGTCGCCTCCTGCACGGACGCGCACGTCGTCAATGCCGGCGACGGCAAGCACCAGCACCCGACGCAGGCGCTGCTCGACCTCTTCACCCTCGAGCAGGAGCTCGGCCCGATCGAGGCGTTGCACGTCGCGATCGTCGGCGACGTTCTCCACTCCCGCGTCGCCCGCTCGAACATCGAGGCGCTGACGCTGCTCGGCGCGCGCGTCACGCTCGTCGGCCCACCCCCGCTCATGCCGCGGGGAATCGAGGCGATGGGTTGCGAGGTCTCGACGGCGATCGACGCAATCGTCCCGGCGGACGTCGTGTACGTCCTCCGTGTGCAGCGCGAGCGGATGGAGGCCGGCGCCGCCTTCGTCCCCAGCCTGCGCGAGTACGCCGCCCGCTGGGGAATCACGCCCGACCGCATCCGGCCGGGCCAGAAGGTGATGCACGCCGGCCCGATGAACCGCGGGATCGAGATCGATCCCCGGGTGGCGGACGCCGAGGAGGCTCTGATCCAGACCCAGGTGCGGAGCGGCTTGGTCGTGCGCATGGCCGTCCTCTACGACCTGCTCACCCGCGGCCCGGTCGGGGTCGAGGCCGCGCTCGCCGAGGAGGTGGCGTAGATGCTGTTCGCGAAGCCGGGGCGGCGCGAGTCGCTCGTCATCCGCGGCGCGCGCGTCCTCGACCCGGTCGAGGGGATCGACGCCACCCTCGACGTCCGCGTCGACGACGGGGTGATCAGCGAGCTCGGCCAGACGGTCGGAGCGAACGGGCATCGCGTCGTCGAGGCCGCGCGGCTGCTCCTCGCGCCGGCGTTCGTCGACCCGCACGTGCACCTGCGCACGCCCGGCCGCGAGGACGAGGAGACGATCGCGTCCGGAACGGAGGCCGCGGCGGCGGGTGGCTACTGCGCCGTGCTCGCCATGCCCAACACCGATCCCGTCGTCGACTCCGCCGCCGTGCTCGGCGCGCTGATCGAGGCCGCGCGCGCGGAGGCGATCGTCCCCGTCGGTTTCCTCGCCGCGATCACCAAGGGCCAGGCCGGCGGCGAGCTGAGCGAGATGGGAGAGCTCGCGGAGCGCGGCGCCGCAGGGTTCAGCGACGACGGGCGGCCGGTCGTCGAGCCGGTGGTGATGCGGCGGGCGCTCCAGTACAGCGCCGTCGCGGCGCGCCCGCTCGCCGTCCACTGCGAGGAGCCGACGCTGTCGCGCGGAGGCCAGATGCACGAGGGGGAGGTCTCGGCCCGGCTCGGGCTCGCCGGCTGGCCCTCGATCGCGGAGAGCGTGATGGTCGCGCGCGATCTCGCGCTCGCGAAGTACGAGGGACGGCCGCTCCACCTTCTCCACCTCTCGGCGAAGGAGTCGGTCGACCTCGTCCGGCAAGCCCGCGCCGGCGGCGCGCACGTCTTCGCGGAGGTGACTCCGCACCACCTGTGCCTGACGGACGAGGCCGTCCTCTCGCTCGACCCGAATCTCAAGATGAGCCCGCCGCTGCGCGCCCGCGAAGACCGGAGGGCGCTCGTGGAAGCGCTCTGTGACGGCACGCTTGCCGGCGTGGGGACGGACCACGCTCCGCACGCGCGGCACGAGAAGGAGGTGCCGTTCGAGGCCGCGCCCTTCGGCGTTACCGGGCTCGAGACCGCGTTCGCGGCCCTGTACACGCACCTCGTCGAGCCCGGCCTCCTCGCGCTCGAGACGCTCCTCGAGCGGATGTCGGCAGGTCCCGCCCGCGCGTACGGGCTCGATCCGCCCCGCGTCGCCGTCGGCGCCGAGGCGAACCTCGTCCTCCTCGATACGGCGGCGGTTCGCCGCGTCGCCGAGGCGAACTTTCGCGCGCGCTCGGCAAACTCCTGGCTCCTCGGCGCCCGCCTGCAGGGTGGCGTGCGGATGACCGTCGCCGCCGGCCGAACAGTCTTCGAGGCGTGAGCGGCTTCATCGCGCTCGAGGACGGCACCATCTTCCGGGGAGAGTCGGTCGGCGCCGACGGCTGCGCCTTCGGAGAGGCCGTCTTCACGACGGCGATGAGCGGCTACGAGGAGGTCGTCACCGACCCGAGCTACGCGGAGCAGATCGTCTCCTTCACCGCACCGATGGTCGGGAACTACGGCGTCGAGCCCACGCGCGCGCAGTCGCCGCGCGCGCACGCGTGCGGAGTCCTCATGCGCGAGGCGCGCGGACCCGCTTGGACGGACTGGCTTCGCGCCGGGGGCGTCGTCGCGCTCTCGGGTGTTGACACGCGGTCGCTCGTGCTCCATCTCCGCGAGGCCGGTGCGATGGGAGCGGTCGCGGTCGCGGGCGCAGGCTCGGCGGAAGAGGCGGTCCGCGCGGCCCGGGAGAGGCCGCCGATGGCGGGACGAGCGCTCGTGGCCGCCGTCTCGACGAAGGAGCCGTACGTCTTCAGCCGCGCGGGTGCGGCGCGAATCGCCGTCGTCGACTACGGCTGCAAGCGCTCGATCCTGCGCCGGCTCGCGCTCGCCGGTGCCACGGTGACCGTCTACCCGCACGCCGTCGACGCCGATGAGCTGGCGCGCCACGACGGCGTCGTGCTCTCGAACGGGCCCGGAGACCCGGCGCCGCTCCGGGACGAGGTCGCTGTCGTCGAGCAGCTGCTCGGCCGCGTGCCGGTCTTCGGAATCTGTCTCGGTCACCAGCTCCTGGCGCTCGCGAGCGGCCACCGGACGTTCAAGCTGCGCTTCGGGCACCGCGGCGCGAACCACCCCGTGCTCGAGCGTCGCAGCGGCCGCGTCCTGGTGACGAGCCAGAACCACGGCTTTGCGGTCGAGGCGGGCGACCGGCGGGAGGCGACGCACGTCTCGCTCTACGACGGCAGCGTCGAGGGCCTCGAGTTCCCGGAGCTCCGCGCGCGCTCGCTGCAGTTCCATCCCGAGGCCGGACCGGGGCCGCGGGACGCCGCCCCGCTCCTGACCGCGTGGGTCGAGGAGGTCGCTCGTGCCAAGGCGGCGTGACGTGCGCTCGATCTGCCTCATCGGCTCCGGGCCGATCGTCATCGGGCAGGCGTGCGAGTTCGACTACGCCGGCTGCCAGGCGCTCAAGGTGCTGCGGGCGGACGGCTTCCGCACGATCGCCCTCAACTCGAATCCCGCGACGATCATGACCGACCCCGACTTCGCGGACCGCACCTACCTCGAGCCTCTCGATCTCGACCGTGTCGTGGACGTGCTCGAGCGCGAGCGTCCCGACGCGCTCCTGCCGACGATGGGCGGCCAGACGGCCCTGAACCTCGCGCTCGAGCTCGCCGGCGAGGGCGTCCTGGACGACCTCGGCGTCGAGCTGATCGGCGCGCGCCTCGAAGCGATCCGGCGTGCCGAGGACCGCGAGCTGTTCCGCGAGACCGTCCGCTCGACCGGGTTGAACGTCCCGGCGTCCGTCGTCGTGCGCTCCGCCGAGGCGCTGCCGCCGGCGCTCGCCTTCCCGGTCATCCTCCGGCCGGCGTTCACGCTCGGCGGCCAGGGCGGCGGGATCGCCGCGGATGCGGGCGAGCTCGAGCGCAAGCTCGAGCTGGCGCTGCGTGAGAGCCCCGTCGGCCAGGTCCTGCTCGAGGAGTCGCTGACCGGCTGGGACGAGTTCGAGCTCGAGGTGATGCGCGACGCGCGCGACAACGTCGTCGTCGTCTGCTCGCTCGAGAACCTCGACCCGATGGGCGTCCACACCGGTGACTCCGTCACCGTCGCGCCGCAGATGACGCTCTCCGACGAGGACTACCAGGAGCTGCGGGACGGCGCCGCCGTCGTGATCCGGGCGGTCGGCGTCGAGACCGGCGGCTCGAACATCCAGTTCGCCCGGAACCGCCAGACGGGCGACGTGCGCGTGATCGAGATGAACCCGCGCGTCTCGCGGTCGTCGGCGCTCGCGTCCAAGGCGACCGGGTACCCGATCGCGAAGGTCGCCGCGAAGCTCGCGGTCGGCTACACGCTGGACGAGATCCCGAACGATCTCACCGGGACGACGCCCGCGAGCTTCGAGCCGACGCTCGACTACGTCGTCGTCAAGTTCCCGCGCTTCGCGTTCGAGAAGTTCCCGGGAGCCGAGACGACGCTCGGAACGCAGATGAAGTCGGTCGGCGAGGCGATGGGCATCGGGCGGACGTTCGCGGAGGCGTTCGAGAAGGCCCGTCGCGCGCGCGAGATGGACGACGACTGGCGACCGCGGAACCTGCACCCGTGGTTCCAGCGCGAGCTCGAGCGGATCGAGCGGACGCTCCCGCCGGGAAGCCACGTCGACGACCTCGTCGCCGACGACTGGGTCCGGTGCAAGCGCGCCGGCATCTCCGACGCCGACCTCGCCTCGCGCTTCGCGACGAGCGAGGAGCGGGTGCGGGCGAAGCGGCGAGCCTGCGGCGTGAAGCCGTCGTACCGGCAGATCGATTCCTGCGCCGGCGAGGTCGCGGCGCGCTCGAACTACCTGTACTCCACCTGGGGCGAGGCCGACGAGCATCGGCCCGAGTCGGGCGGGTCCGTCGTCATCGTCGGCTCCGGCCCGAACCGGATCGGCCAGGGGATCGAGTTCGACTACTGCTGCGTCCACGCGGCGCAGGCATTCCGCGCGCTCGGGTACGAGGCCGTCATCGTCAACTCGAATCCCGAGACGGTCTCGACCGACTACGACACCTCCGACCGCCTCTACTTCGAGCCGCTTCGCGTCGAGGAGCTGCTCGCGATCTGCGAGCGGGAGCGGCCGGCCGGAGTGGTCGCGCAGTTCGGCGGGCAAACGCCGCTCGCGCTCACGCGCGCGCTCGCGGGCGCCGGCTTCCGGGTCCTCGGGACGCAGCCGGACGCGATCGAGCTTGCGGAGGACCGCGAGCGGTTCGCCGAGCTCCTCGAGCGGCTCGCGGTCCGCTGCCCGACGTGGGGGATCGCGGAGAGCGCCGGGGAGGCGGTCGCGGTCGCAGAGCGCGTCGGGTACCCGGTGCTCGTGCGCCCGTCGCACGTCCTCGGTGGACGGGCGATGCGAGTGTGCTACGGGCGCGAGGACGTCCGCGCCGCGATGCAGAACGGCGTCGGGCGAACGCTGATCGATCACTTTCTCGAGCACGCGATCGAGGTCGACGTCGACTGTCTCGTCGACGACGGCGACGTCTACGTCGCGGCCGTGATGGAGCACGTCGAGGAGGCGGGCATCCACTCGGGCGATTCCTCCTGCGTCATCCCGCCCCCCTCGCTCACGCTCGTGCAGCTGGCTGAGATCGAGGCGATCGTCTCGCGCCTCGCCCTCGCGCTCGGCGTCGTCGGCCTCCTCAACGTCCAGCTCGCGCTCGCCGGCGGCGAGGTGTACGTCCTCGAGGCGAACGCACGCGCGTCGAGGACGGTTCCATTCGCGAGCAAGGCGACCGGCATCAACCTCGTCGAGGCGGCGTGCCGGCTCATGGCGGGAGCCGACCTGTCGGCGCTCGACCTACCCGGGGGCCTCGCTCCGGGGCAGGTCCTCGGCGGCCACGTCTCCGTGAAGGCCGCCGTCCTCCCGTTCGCGCGGTTCCCGGGGGCCGACCCGGTGCTCGGGCCGGAGATGCGCTCGACGGGCGAGGTGATGGTGAGCGCGGGCGACTTCGCGACCGCCTTCGCGGCCGCCGAGCGCGCGGCCGGCCGGCCGCTCCCGGCGTCGGGCACGGCGTTCCTCTCGCTCAGGGACGCCGACAAGGAGGCGGGGGTGGAGGT
>JALZFG010000193.1 GCA_030861645.1 Actinomycetota bacterium | reverse complement strand
CGATCAGGTCGCACGCGAGCGCGAGCTCGCAACCACCGCCGAGGCAAAAGCCCGAGACCGCGGCAACCAGCGGCGTCCACAGGCCTCGGATCGCGTCCCAGCGCTCGACGCGGCGCGCGTAGTAGAGCTCGATCGTCGAGGCGCGCCCGAGCTCCTCGATGTCGGCTCCGGCGGCGAACGCGCGCTCGGAGCCGCCCAGCACGATGCAACGGACTGCCTTGTCACCATCGAGCTCCGAGAGCGCATCGACGAGCTCCTCCATAAGCGCGTCGGAGAGCGCGTTCAGCTGCCGCGGGCGGTTGAGCAGGACGACGGCGATCGGCGCATCGCGCTCGACCAGCACGAGCGATTCCGCGCTCATTGCAGACGCGCCGTCGGAATCACCGTCGGCGCCCAAGCGCGCGCCGCCGCCGGCGGGCTCGACTGTGCGGCCGTCACTCCCGCTCGAGGAACTTGTGCACGGCCGCCTGCGGCTCCTCGGTCGCCATCGACACGGCGAGCCAGTCGCGGGCGTGGTTGATGGTCTGCGCCCAGGCGAAGTCGCGCCAGAAGTTGAGGTGCTGCTTCGCGTAGCGTGTCGTCTGCGGGAGCTTCCGCGCGAGGCTCTCAACGAGGCGGTCGACCTCGCTGTCGAGCTCGGCGGCGGGGACGGCTCGGTTCACCAGGCCCCACTCCTCCGCCCGGCGCGCCGGAATCTCCTCGCAGAGCAGCACGATCTCGCGCGCGCGCCGCTCGCCCACGAGGAGCGGCAGCCACTGCGTCGCCCCGCCCGCCGGCACCGAGCCGTGCTCGGGCCCGACGTGGCGGATGTACGCGTCGTCGACGATCACCGCGAGATCGCACGCCATCTGGAGCTCGTTCCCGCCGCCGACGCAAATGCCGTTGATCCGGGCGAGGGTCGGCTTGCCGATCTCGCGCAGGCGGTCATGCGCGTCCTTGAACGCTCCGAACCACTTCCAATACTCGCTCGGCCGGCCGAGGTACTCCTCCGACCACGACTTCAGGTCGGCGCCGACGCAGAACGCTCGCCCCGCGCCCGTGAGGACGACGACGCGGATCGCGTCGTCCCAGGACGCGTCCTCGCACGCGCGCGCGAGCTCGCGCAGGAGCTGGAAGTCGAACGCGTTGAGGACGTCCGGCCGGTTGAGCGTGATCGTCGCCCGTGGCGGGTCCTTCTCATAGACGACCTTCTCGAAGCCGAGATCCTCCGGCGCTCGCGAGCGCGGGTAGGCGGGCTCAGCCAATGTCGGCAAACTGGACGTGGAAGGGGATCCCCATCTCCATCGCATCCTTCCCGGTCGCGGCGAACTCCGGCGTCCGGGCCGCCGCCCTAAAGGAATCGATGTCCTCGAACTCCCACTCGGCGTAGTACCGGTACCTCGGCTCACCGACGGGAGCGCCGAAGACGCGGCCGTGCCGGAAGGTCCCGCCCCCGACGCGCCGGCAGAGCTCGGCGTGCTGCTCGAAGCGCTTCGGGTCGGGCTCGCGCTCGTAGAGCACGAACGCTCGAACCACTGCTCCTCCTCTCTCGCGTTGCCGTGAGCGTATAGCTTCACCCGCAACCGTCGAGAGGAGGGATAGATGCCAGGACGCCTCGTGCACTTCGAGCTTCCGGCGCAGGACACCGCGCGAGCGAGGAGCTTCTACAGCGACCTCTTCGGCTGGCGCTTCCAGGACTTCGAGGGGCCGGTCGAATACCACATGCTGGAGGGAGTCGAGCCGGGCGGCGCGATCTACCCGAGCCAGGGCGGCGAGCACGGGCCAATCGTCTACTTCGACACGGACGACATCGACGAGACCTTGGCCCGAGCCAGCGAGCTCGGGGGCCGTGCCGAGGAGAAGCAACCGATCCCGAGCGTCGGCTGGTTCGCGCGCTGCTGGGACACGGAGGGGAACCCCTTTAGCCTGTTCCAGAGCGACGAATCGGTCCAGCCCTGACCCTCCTCGTCGCGAACGCGTACGTCGCGACGTGCGACGGCGCCGGCAATGAGTACTCGGACGGGTGGGTGCTCGTCGCGGACGGCTTCGTCGAGGCAGCGGGGGGAGGTGCGCCGCCCGCTGCCGACGAGGTGATCGACCTCGGGGGCGCCCTCGTCACCCCCGGCCTCGTCAACGCTCACCACCACCTGTACCAGACGCTGACCCGAACGCGCGCGCAGGAGGCCGACCTCTTTACCTGGCTGCGCACGCTCTACCCCCTCTGGGCCAGGATCGACGCCGAGGCCGAGTACGCGGCGGCGCGCACGGGCCTCGCCGAGCTCGCCCTCTCGGGGTGCTCGACCGTCTTCGACCACCACTACGTCTTCCCCCCGGGGAGAACGGGGATTGTGGAGGCAGAGCTGGAGGCGGCGCGCGAGCTCGGCCTCCGGATCGTCGCCGCGCGCGGGTCGATGGACCTCGGCGTGTCCGAGGGCGGGCTGCCGCCGGACGACCTCGTCGAGGACGTGGACGACGCGCTCGCGGAAACGGAGCGCGTCGGCACCCTGCACGAGCGCGGTGCGGACGCGCGCGTCCAGGTCGCCGTCGCGCCGTGCTCGCCGTTCTCCGTCACGACGCGGCTGATGCGCGAGTCCGCGGCGCTCGCTCGGCGCCTCGGGCTGCGACTCCACACGCACCTTGCCGAGACGGTCGACGAGGAGGCGTACTGCCGCGAGCTCTACGGCTGCACGCCGGTCGAGTACCTCGCCGAGCTCGGCTGGCTCGAGGGAGACGTCTGGTGCGCGCACTGCGTGCATCTGTCGGAGAACGACGTGCGCCGCTTCGCCGAGACGCGCACGGGCGTTGTCCACTGCCCGAGCTCGAACCTCCGCCTCGGAGCGGGCGTCGCGCCCGTCCGCGAGCTGCTGGACGCCGGTGTTCCCGTTGGCCTGGGCGTCGATGGCTCGGCCTCGAAC
>JALZFG010000173.1 GCA_030861645.1 Actinomycetota bacterium | reverse complement strand
GCCAGAGCTCGCCGGCGACGGGCTCGACTTCCACCGAATCGACACCGGGAAGCGAGCCGACCGCCGCCTGGATCTGCGCCCGCATCTCGAAGAGGTAGAGGCACATCGGGTCGGTGAGCAGCAAACGGACGCGAACGGTGCTGCCTTTCTGCTCCACATCGTGCACGAGCCCCATCTCGACGATGTTGAGACGCGTCGCGTTGAAGAGGCTGCAGGTGTCGTGGACGGTCGCGAGCGCGCCGTAGAGCTGGTCCCGTGACGCCATCACGTGCCGACCGGCCGCGGCGCGCGCACGCTCGACCAGGCCTCCGGGGAGGACGCGTCGCGGCGCTGCTTTGCCCACTCGTCGTTCTCCACCCTCGCCCTCTTCTCGTCGACGTCGAGCCCGTGCAGGCGGCAGTAGTTCTCACCCAGAATCTTTCGCTTCGCCTGCGCGGTCAGCGGCGGAAAGCCGTAGCCCTCGACGAGATCCTCGGGCATCTCGAAGTCGAGGAACGCCTCGAGCGCCGCCTGGGGATGGACGAGCATCGCGCCAGCGGCCCAGAGGATCCTGTCCTCCCCGCCCCAGTACATCAGACTCCCGAGGATCTCGGCGAACCGCCGCGGGGCGGAGAAGAGGAGGCTGACAGTCCATTCGAGGTTGACGTACACGTTCGGGTAGCGCGCCAGCAGCCAGGCGGTCTCATCCACGAACGCGAACCCGGCATGCAGAACCTCGAAGTTGACTTGCGGGAAGGCGCCCGCGATCTCGACGTCGTCGACGCCGTACGCGCTCAAGCGCGTGGGTCCGATCGGGAAGTACTTGTGTACAGCAATGCACTTCGCTCCGCACTCGATTGCCCTCTCGACGACTGGAATGCCGTACTCCGGGTCGTCGAGCCGCACGGGAATCGTCTGACCCTGGACGAACCGCGCGGGGTACACCTTGATCCCGTGCGCGCCGAGGTCGCGGATCGAGTGCTCCACTTGCTCGAGCGCGCGCTTGCCCTCGAGCGGGTTGATTGCGGCGTGGAGGCAGACGCGGTGCGGGGTCCGACGCTTCATCTCGACTCCCTTCTCGAGCCGGACGAGCCCGTCGACGAAGAAGTCGTCGAGGGGCAGCGAGTGGTAGTCGCAGAGGTCGACGTCGCTCTCGAGAAAGAGGAGGCGCTCGAGCTCCTCCCCGCTCCAGTCCCGTAGAAGCTCCTCGGGCGCGAGCCGGTGGCTCTCCGGCGACAGCATCGCGTGGAGTCCGTAGACGGCCTCGAGGAGCGGGTCGGCCATCGGCAGGATCGGCTCCGCGATGTTCTCCTTCGAGCCGTTGGCCGCGTGGACGGCGGCATCGACGACGAGCATGTCGTTGATCATTGCTCCCTCCTTCGCGTGCGCGCGCCAGGAAGAGTAAACGGCCACAGTCGAAACGGCCGGAAGGGAACGCCGATCGAAGCGGCGGACCGCCGAAGCGAAGCTGGGTTCGTGGAAGCTCTCCCGTCTCTACGGTCGCAGACTCGCGTGCGGCTGAAGTGGATTCGTGGAGAACGGCTCCTGGGCGTCGAATCCTGTCCGGTCGATGGGGCCGCGGGCGGAAGCGACGGCGTAAGCAGCTCCAGCGCGTGGACGGCGAGCCCTGACTCGGTGCCTCTCAGCTCGGACGAGCGCTTTTCGCCCCTGCCACGATTTGCCTTCACGCTCCGTGCCGAGACGGGATAATTCCAACGTGATGCCGCCGCTCGCCGTCGGCTCCCCCACGCAAACGGGCGACGTATGACTGACGCTCAGCTCAGCCCTCCCTCTCCCCTCGGCATCTCGGGACTCGGCCCGCTGGCCCTCCATGTCCGACGCGCGAGCGCGTCCCTGGTGGGCCGAGGCATCGAGGTCGAGGCGATCCGCCAGGAACTCGCCGCGGCGAAGGCTGGACGGCTCGCCGCGGTGACGCTGGAGGGCGAGCCGGGCATCGGCAAGACGCGTCTGCTCCTCGCCGCGTCCGAGCTCGCCACCGCCGAAGGCTGCACTTCGCTTGCGGTTACCGCCGACGAGGAGATCCGGGGGCCGTTCCTGCTGGCACGCGCAATCTTCGCGGCGCCCGCGGCCCGTGAAGCCGCTGCCGGCACCCAAGCGCAAGAACCGCTGGCGCGTGCGCTCGACGCAATCTCCGGAAACGACGATCCGACGCTCGAGCGCCTGTCGCCCGATCAGAAGCTCCTTCGCGTCTTCGACCTCGCCGCCCTCGCCATCTGCAGCCTGGCCGCCGTGAAACCCCTCGCCATCCTCCTCGACGACCTCCAATGGGCGGACGAGGACAGCGTTCGAATGCTTCGGTACGTCGTCCGCACGGACGCCGACCGTCCGATCTTCCTCGCCCTCGCCACTCGCACGGACGAGGTGTCCTTCGCCGGCGAGGCGGCGACGCTGATCGCCGACATGGAGCGGCTGGGAATCGTCCGCCGCCTGAAGATCGGACGATTCACCCAACTCGAGACGACCGAGTTTCTGAAACAGCTGCTGGCCGGCGACGTGAACGTCTCGAGCGCCGCGAGCATGCACGCGCAGTCGGAAGGCGTCGCGTTCATCGCCGAGGAGCTGGCGCGGAGCTACCGAGACGCCGCGCTCCTGCAGGAGATTGACGGTATGTGGACGCTCGCCCCAAATGCCGAACGCCTCGTGCCCTCTGCCGTCCGCACTCTCATCCAGCGCCGGACCGCGCGCCTCCCCGAGGAAACGAGGGCGACGCTTGCCGAGGCCGCGATCCTGGGGCGCAGCTTCAGCCTCACCGACCTGCGGGCGGTC
The DNA here is from genome assembly GCA_030861645.1 of Actinomycetota bacterium. Taxonomy (GTDB): domain Bacteria; phylum Actinomycetota; class Thermoleophilia; order Gaiellales; family Gaiellaceae; genus JALZFG01. The sequence continues at coordinate 1,491 of JALZFG010000173.1, read as the reverse complement.
AAGCTGCAGCTCGGCGAGGCTGACGAGCGGGCGGCGCCGACCGTCCTCGCCGAGGCACTCGCACCCGCGGTCGGAAGCGGCCTCTTGGTAATGCATCCGACGGGACCGCCTGCTGACTACAGCTTCACGCACGACCAGGTGCGGGAGTTCGCTTCCGCCGCGCTCAGCCCGCCGCGCCGGCGAAGCATCCACGCCGCGATCGTCGACATGATCGCGGGCGATGGGGAGCCGCCCGCGGCGAGCGTGTCCTTGCTGGCTCAACACGCGATCGCCGCCGGGGAGCACGACCGTGCCGTCCGCTTCTCGATCTCCGCCGCGACCGCGGCCCTCCAGGCTCGCGCGCCCGAAGAGGTCTTGCGCATCGTGGACGAGGCGCTGCCAATTGCATCCGCTGCGCATGAGCGCGTCCACCTACTCACAGCCCGCGACGACGCGCTTCACATGCTTCGCCGCGCCTCGGATCGCCTGGAAGGGCTGGCCGAGCTCGGCGCGCTCGCCGAGGCGCTCGGAGACTCGCACCTCGAGCTCCGCGTGATGCTTCGCCGCGCGGCGGCGCTGCGCTTCGCTGGGGAAGAGGGCCGCGCCGCGGAGCTCGCGCGGAAAGTCGCGACGCTCGCGCAGCAGCGTGGTGACGGCCCGGCCGAGCTCGCGGCCTGCCTCGAGCTTGGACAGATCCTCCTTCGCAGCCCTCTCGGCGAGTCGTTCAGCCCGCCGGCGAGCGAGGTCGATCTCGACGGCGCGGAAGAGGCCTACGCTCGGGCCTGCTCGCTCGCACGGGAGCTTGGCGATCTCGGTGCGGTGGCCGCGGCGACGCGCGAGCTCGGCGTGATCGGAGTGTCGCGCGTGCGCGAATGGTTCTTGGAGACGGTACGTGAGGGGAATCACACCGACATCGTGCGTCGCGTCGCCGCGGGCGAGACGTCGGCGGAGATCCTGGCCGACCTTCCCATCGCCTCGCTCGTGCAAGAGAGCGTCTCGCGGTACGAGCGCGCGGCCGAGCTCTTCGAGCAGGTCGGCGACCGCCGAGGCGTGATGTCGTCGATCATCGGGCTCGCCTACCTCACATTCGGCTTCGACATCCACCTTCGCGGCTCCGCGAGCCGGATCGAGGAGATCCGGCGGCTCGCCGCTCAGATGACATCGCTCACCCAGGAGAGCGAGCGCTCGATGGCGGAGGCGCAGATGCTCTACGGCGTCCACGTGTTCGCGCGAGCGAAAGTCGTGCCCGACCTGGCGCTCTCTCGCGGCGAGGAGGGTTACCAGCACGCTCGCATGCTCGGAGACCGCTCGCTCGAGTTCGCGGTCGCAGCCGGTGTCGCCCTGACGCACGTGGAGCTCGGCGACTTGGAGCAGGCGAGCCGCTGGCTCGATCGTGCCGCCGCAGCCGCCGCCGCCGCGCCCACGCCGCTGCGCGCGCGGCAACTTGAGACGTGGCGTGGGCTCGTCGCGAGTGCGGCTGGCGACGCGGCCGCGATGCGAGAGCACTTGCAG
>JALZFG010000171.1 GCA_030861645.1 Actinomycetota bacterium | reverse complement strand
GCGCCCTCGAGACTCGCGGCGAGCTGCGACGCGGTGCGACCGCGGGTGCTAGATTCTTCTTTCACGTTGGAATTTGATCCTATAACAAAGCTGCCGGAGCGCACGCGCGTGCGCCGCCACGCCGAGCGCGGCGTCTACGACCGAGCGGCGATCGACGCGATCTTCGACGAGGCGCTCTTCTGCCACGTCGGCTTCGTCGTGGACCGGCAACCGTTCGTGATCCCGACCATCCACGCGCGCGCCGGCGACGTCCTCTACTTCCACGGCTCGCCGGCGAGCCGGATGCTGCGCGCGCTCGCCGACGGCGTCGCCGTCTGCGTGACGGCGACGATCCTCGACGGCCTGGTCCTGGCGCGCGCGGTCTACAACCACTCGATGAACTACCGCTCCGCGCTCGTTCTCGGCCACGCGCGCCGGATCGAGGAGCGCGAGGAGAAGCTGACCGCACTGGCGGCGCTCGTCGAGCACGTCGTTCCTGGCCGCGGGCGCGATGCGCGCGCGCCGAATACGGCCGAGCTCGCGGGAACGTCCGTCCTCGCTCTGCCGCTCGACGAGGCCTCGGCGAAGGTTCGGACGGGGCCGCCGAACGACCTCGACGCCGACCTCGAGCTGCCGATCTGGGCAGGCGTCATCCCGCTGCGCTTGACAGCCGGCGAGCCCGAGACGGCCGAGCGCGTGCCGGCCGGGGTCGCGCTGCCTCCCTACGCCGCGTCCTACGCGCGATCGCTCGCGGATGAGTAACGTGGCGGCGTTCCTGGGCGTCTCGGCGTTGGTCATCGCCACGCCCGGGCAGGACACTGCGCTGACCGTTCGCAACACGCTCGTCGGCGGCCGCCCCGGCGGCGTCTTCACGGCGATCGGCGTCGCAGCCGGCCAGGCGACGTGGACGGTCGCGGCCGGAATCGGCGTCGGCGCGCTCCTCGTCGCCTCGGAACCGGCGTTCGTCGCTCTGAAGCTCGCCGGCAGTGCGTACCTCGTCATCCTCGGCGCGCAGGCTGTCCACCGAGCGCTGCGCTCCCGCAGCCCGAAGACGTCGATCGCAGTCGAGCCGGGCCGCGCGCCGCTGACCCAGTTCGCGGCGCTCCGGCAAGGTGCGCTCAGCAACCTCGCCAACCCGAAGATGCTTGCGTTCTTCACGAGCCTGCTGCCGCAGTTCGCGAGCTCGCTCTCGGGCATCTTCGCGCTGGGCCTCGTGTTCTCTTCCATGACCCTTGGCTGGCTGACCGCCTACTCCTTCGCCGTGGCCAGGGCCCGGGTGCTCCTGCGTCGGTCGCGTGTGCGGCGGACGATCGAGGCCGTGACGGGAACCGTGCTCGTGGCGCTCGGGCTGCGCTTGGCGACGGAGGCTCGCTAGGACGTGGAGCGGTTCTCGCGCCGCATCCACGATCAGCTGGTCGGGAGGGCGCTGCCGGAGCTGGCGCTCGAGTCGACGGCGGGCCGGTTCGAGCTCGCCGAGCGGGCCGCCGATCTCCTTGTTCTCTTCGTCTACCCCCACGCGACGGGCTTGCCCGACGCGCCCGTTCCCGGCTGGCACCTGATCCCCGGGGCGCGCGGCTGCACGGCGCAGTCGTGCGCGTTTCAAGCCCAGCACGAGCGCCTCAGCAACCTGGGCGCGGCGCTCGCCGGCCTGAGCGCGCAGCCTGTCGACGAGCAGCGGGAGTTCGCCGCTCGCGTCGGCCTCCGCTACCCGTTGATCTCAGATCCGGAGCGAAAGCTCGCGACTGCACTTGATCTGCCGACGTTCGCCGCCGGCGGCCGCACCTTCTACGAGCGCCTGACCCTCGTCGCGAGGGACGGGCGAGTCGCCAGCGTCTTCTATCCCGTCGTCGAGCCGGAGCGAAATGCCGCCGACGTCGTCGACTGGCTTGGCCCAGTCCGCGGTCGCGGCTTGCGATGACGCGCGGACCGCGCGACGACGCGCGTTTGCGCAGGGCGGGAGCGGGTAGCGGCGTCTGAAGCGACGAGAGGGGGGACGATGCCGCTCTTCGGCAAGACGATCGAGAACCCGCGCGAGCTCTACACGCACAAGCTCGGGGCTGCGCTCACGATGGAGAAGACGATCCTCGACATGCTCTCGCAGCTCGAGGAGCACGCCCACGACGAGCAGCTCAGGCAGTTCCTCCAGCAGCACCACGCACAGACGGAGCGCCACGTCGAGAATCTCGAGCGTGCCTTCCGCGCGCTCGGCGAGGAGGTCGACGAATCACCCTGCCCGGCGGTCGAGGGTCTCGAGAAGGAGGGGCAGGCCAACCTCAAGATGGTGGACGACAGTCTCAACGACGCCGTGATCGTCTTCGGCGCCTGCGAGACCGAGCACCACGAGATCGCCGTCTACGAGGGCCTGATCACCGACGCGATCGCAATCGGGGAGCAGGACGTCGTCCCGCTCCTCCAGGAGAACCTCGGGCAGGAGGAGGCGACGCTCACGCAGGCGCGGCAGCTGGCGCAGCAGCTCGCGCAGCGGACGGCGCAGGCCGCATAGCTTGGGTGCGGCGCTGCGGTTCGCGCGGCCGTGCCGGCCGCTCTTCCGACCGCCGTCGGAGAGGGGCGGAACGAGATTCCCGCGACGGGGAGTCTCGACCCTCAAGGGGGCCAGACCCCCTTGAGGGTTGGTCGAGGGTTGGGGCCGGACCCGCTCGAGGAGACCGCAACGTCGGGTGTGCGCGAGGACGCGGCTGACCTCGACTTCGACGGGCTGATCGTCGATCTGGACGGAGTCGTCTGGGTTGGCGCGAGCGCCGTGCCGGGATCGGTCGCCGCGATCGCCACGCTCCGGGCGCGCGGCATCCGGCTGCTCTTCCTGACCAACGACCCACGCGGCTCGCGCGCCGAGTACGCGGCGCGCCTGCACGCGCTCGGCGTTCCAGC
>JALZFG010000170.1 GCA_030861645.1 Actinomycetota bacterium | reverse complement strand
CCGTCGACCCGAGCGACGCGAGCAGCGCGTTCTGGGCGGAGGCGGCGAGCCGGCGGCGGCGGGCGCGCGCGGCGAGAGCGCCGACGACCGTCGCGTAGACGAGCAGCAGGAGCGAGGTGACGAGGGCGACGCGCCCGAGATCGGCCACGAGTGCGTCCTAGGACTTGCTGCGCGAGTCCGTGTACTTCGAGGGGCACTTCGTCACGAGCGAGTCCTCCTTGGCGACGAAGACGCCGTCTCGCATCCGTCCCTCGACGACGACGTGCCGGCCGAGCCGGAACAGGTCCGGGACGGTCCCGCGGTAGACCACCGGCACCGTCGCGCGCCCGCCGATGTCCCGTAGCCGGAAGCGGAGGCCGCCCGCGTGCGCGTCGCCGGACTTCGGCCCGGTCGCGACGCCGACGAGCGAGACGTCCCCGCCCCGCCCCGCGACCTCGCTCGGCTTCAGCGACGGCGTTCCGCCGCCGGCGATCGACGTGTAGAGCAGGAAGACGGCGAGGACGGCCGCGACCGAGAGCGCGATGACGAGCCGCGCCGGGCTGCGCGAGCGGGGCACGTGCCCCAGTCTAGCTTCGGGCTACGCCTCGGCCGCGCGGGCGCGTCGCCGCGAGGGGATCCGGTAGCCGTGCTCGTGGCAGAGCGACCCCGGCGACTCCTCCGTCAGAGCGTCGCAGTAGCCCTTGCCGTACGAGGCGCGCATGAACGCGGCCACGACCTCGAGGTTCCACTCGCCGATCTCGCACGCCTCACGCCAGAGGTCGGCGAGCCGGAGGTCGATGTCGAGCTCGAGCAGATCGATCCGGGTGGGTCGCTTCGCCATGAGGCCAGGGTAGGAAGCGGGTCGGACGACATTTGCGGGCGCACGACGCTGTAGCGTCCGGGCAATGGGCAAGCTGCGGTTCGGGCCGGCTCGGCTGCCGTCGCGGGAGAGCCCGGAGGCGGCGGTGGCGCTCCTGGGCGAGCGCGGGTACTCCGCGTGCGAGATCGACTTCGAGGGCGGCTTCTGGATGGACTACCCGTTTGCGGAGGGGCTGGGCGCGGTCGCGCGCGAGGCGGGAATCGTCCTGTCCGTCCACGCGCCGATCGCCGGCTTCATGGGCCACGTCGACCGCGGCAAGAAGTTCAAGATGGCGCTGGGGATGCTCGACCACACCGCCGGGATCGCGAAGGCGTGCGGCGCCGAGGTGGTCGTCTTCCACCCCGGGTTCCTGCTCGGCCGCGAGCGCGCGGACGCGCTCGCCGCCGTCGTCGAGCAGCTCCGCGAGCTCCGCGAGCGCCTCGAGGGCAAGGGTCGCGACGTGCCCCTCGGCGTCGAGATCATGGGGCGAGTGCGCGAGCTGGGGACGGCCGAGGACGTCTTCGCGATCGCCGCGGAGCTCGGCTGGGTTCGCCCCGTCCTCGACTTCGCTCACCTGCATGCGGTGACGGACGGGGCGTTTCAGACGCCGGGAGCGTTCGCAGGCGTCCTGCAGCTCGCCGACGAGCTCATGGAGCCGGGCGCCCCGTTCCACGTCCACTTCTCCGACATCGCGTACGCAAACCGCAACGAAACGAAGCACCTGCGCTACGGCGAGGGCACGCTGCGCGCCGATCCGCTTCGCGAAGCGCTTGCTCAGTTCGACCGAGCGGCGACCGTCATCACGGAGTCGCCCGACGAGGAGTCGAACCAGGCGATCGGCGCGGCCTTGCTGGGAGCGAGCGAGCCAGAGAGGGGCGGGCCGCCGGTCCAGCCCCTCCAGCAGCGCCTCGTCGACTAGAAGCCCTGACCGAAGCCCGAGCGCGAAACGACAGCTGCGTTCGCTGTACAGCCGATCCCGCTACGTCGCTCCCGTGGGCACGGCCACGGCCGTGTAGCCAGGCGGGGCGACGGTCGCGAGCTCTTCCCGGCGCGCGAAGACGTCGGGTTCCTCGCTCTCACGTCCCGTCTCCTCGAGGAACTGCACGAACGCGCACAGCACCTCGAGCTCGATCCACCGCATCTCGGTCGGGGCGATGATCGCCACCGCCTCTCGGAAGAGCTCGTGCGCATCGTCCTCGCGACCCTGCGCCGCACGCACGGTCGCGAGGGCGACGCGCGTTGTCGCACAGGAGGTCACGTCCTCGGGCCCGACGGTCTTCAGCGCCTCGAGCGCGTAGCGCTCGGCCTCCTCGATCCGCCCGCGCTGCACGAGGATCTGGGCGAGCCCGCGCTGGCTCTCGCACAGCGTGCCCCGGTCCTCGAGGGGAGTGAGAATCCGGATCGCCTCGTGCAGCAGCCGTTCGGCCTGCCGTAGTTCGCCCCGGCGTGCCGCGACGCGAGCAAGCGCGTCGATCGACCGCGCCGACATCCACGCGGCGCCGGCCTCTGAGAAGAGCCGGTTGGCCTCCTCGAACGCCTCCGCGGCAGCGTCGAAGTCGTTCCTGAACACGTGCTGGCCGCCCATCGAGAAGATGGCGTGCCCGCGCGCGACGATGCTGCCGCTTCGCTCGGCGAGCTGAACCGCGCGCTCGATGAGCGGCTCGGCGCGCTCGGGCTCGATCCGGTAGCGGTAGTTCGAGGCGAGCTCGCGGAGCGCCGTCGCCTCGTGGTCCTCGCGTCGCACACGGCGTGCAACGTCCAGCGCCTCGCGCGTGAACCGCTCGTGGCTCGTGAGGTCTCCGCGCCACCACGCCGCCGTGGCGCGCGTCGACAGAGCGTCGACCCGGGCCGGATCGTCTTCGGCGAGGAGGGCGAGCGCGTTCTCGGCGAGGCGCGAGGCCTCCGCGGCGTCGGCGTTCCGAAGCAGCGCGACATCGGCCAGCGCGGTGAGGGCCTTTCCTTGCACGCGCCGATCGCCCGCCGCTTCAGCCTCCCGGCAGACATCCTGCATCTCGCGCCAGACGGCGGGCAGGTCCGTCATCCGCCACGCGGCCTTCGCCGCGTGGTAGCGGCGCTCGAGCGACGGCTCGAGCTCGACGGCGCGCAGGAAGAGCTTCCGCGCCGACCGATTCGCCTCGCGCGCGTGCGCGCGTGTCCCTGCCGCCTCGAGCGCGGCGGCGGCAGCGTGGGCCAGATC
>JALZFG010000127.1 GCA_030861645.1 Actinomycetota bacterium | reverse complement strand
GCCGCCGCACCCCGCCGCCACGAGCGCGACCGCTGCCGCGACAGCGGCAAGCCCGCCCCACCAGAAACGTCTCTTCACAGTTCCTCCCCTGTCACGTCCGCTTCCACCTCGCCGAGACGCTGCTCCCTAGCAGCACGGACGAAAGTATCCGCACCCGGCAGGCGACTCGCAAGCCGGATTCGGCGTTGGGGGACGGAGGAAACCACCGGCCGCGGCAACTACCTGCGCGACGTGTTGATGAACGCAAGCGCCGCCCCGCCTCTCGCCCGGGGGCGGCTCGCGGCCGTCCCGAGGCGCGAATACGATGTTCGACGCGCCGAAGTGGCGGAACTGGCAGACGCGCCGGACTCAAAATCCGGTGGCCTTCGGGCCGTGCGGGTTCGATTCCCGCCTTCGGCACACAAGGAAAGCGCCGCTAGTCGGCGCTTTTTCGTGAGGCCGGCGTTGTCAGCGCAGGTCGCGAAGCTCGCGATGGGGCAGCGGAGGGGCAACGCGCGCTTCGCCGAGCATGCCGCTGTGAACCCGCAGGACGGCCCAGGATGGCCGCGGCGGGCGTAGTGAAGGGTTCTGGTCGTCTCGACACGGCAGGCGCTCCGAAGGGAGGAAGGCCACGAGAAGGTGGCGCTCGTCTACGCGGGTCGACGACCGGCAAGTCACAACTCGTCAGGTGCTTGACGGGGGATTCGCCGAGCACGTGCCGCGTCCCACGACCGCACCCGATGGGTTGCAGCAGCCGAAGTGCGACGAGGTTCTGAAGGGTTGTCCTCGCGCGCCGCGCGCCGGCTAGGCCGGCGGGGCGCTAGCGAGCGCGGCGCGGATCGCGTCTCGATCAGGCTCGAGCTCCGGCCAGTACACGACGCTGCGAACCCCCTGCTCAACGAGCATTTCAACGCCGTCCACGATCTCGCAGCCGCGGCGCTCCGCCGCCGCGAGAAAGCGCGTGCCCGGCGGGTTCGCGATCACGTCTGCAACGACAGCGCTCGCGTTGAGGCGGTCCAGGCGCACCGGAGGCAGAGCTAGAGGATCACGTCGGCGACTGGGCACCCGAACGCCGTTCGCGATCGCCTCTCGCAGCTTCGACACGACCTCTCCGGATCCGGCAGCTGCTTGGACCAGGGCCTCTCTTCTACAGATACTGCCTCCGTAAACGATCGCAAGGTTGCTCGACGGGCTCGAGCGATCTACGAGGACGGCGAGCGCTCGAGCCGCCGGATGCGCTCGGCGAGCACCTCCATGATCGCGAGGGGGATGCGCGAGTCTTGCTCGAGCATCTTGACGAACCCCGCGCGGGAGAGCGTCATCACGCGCATCCCAGTCTTCGCCCTGACCGTTGCGGTACGGGGGCCGCCGTCGATGAGCACCATCTCGCCGAAAAAGTCGCCCGGCGCGAGCGTTCGCGACTTCCCCTCGACGCTCGCGCGGCCTTCGAGCACGAGGTAGAACGAGTCGCCGCGCTCGCCGGCCTGAACGATGATCTCGCCCGGCGAGTAGTCGACGATCGTCGCAAGCTTGGCGATTCCGCGAAGCTGACGCTTCCCCAGGCGCGAGAAAAGCGGCAGCGCACCGAGCACCTCCGCCCAATCCCGCTGCGTTGGCCGCTCCCACGAGCGCCGCGTGAGCGTCTGGAGCGAGGGGCTCTCGTACCCGCCGCCGCGTTGACTCCTTGTTGCCACGCGGTGACGCTATCTCTGGATGCTGGGAGCCGTCAAACCCGTGGCGGCTTGCGAGGCGAGCGCGCGGTGGAATCCTTCGCGGTCCGATTCCCGCCGCCTCCACTTTCCTGCAAATCGGGCTCTTTCGGCAGGAATCGAAACACGTCCGCCGCCGCGCGCGCGTGAACGGACGCCGTCCGGTGAGGTGTCGGGCAGTCATGCGTGCGTATGCACGTTGGCGGCGCGGTGGTTTCGCTCTTTGTCGGCCGCCGAGATCCCTCGGGCGGCGCATCGCCACAGCGATCCACTCGCTCAACGGCGCTCTGTTTGAAAGCGCATGTCGAGCTGCCGGCCGCACCACGAGTCGCGCAGCCATCGCTCGCAGTAAGAGCTGGTAGGACGTCCTGTCCGCGCACGGGCGTCGCGCCTCCGTGCCAGCGCGCGGACGGCTTCACTGAATCCGACCAGCGACTCTACGCTGGCGTGGTGGTGAGAGTTGTGCGCCGCTGGTTCTCCGGATCGCTCGCAGCACTCCGGGCAGCGCTCGCGCGGCCCGAACTGCGGCGCGTGCAGCTCGCGTGGACGGGGTCGACCTCCGGCGAGTCCATCTCGACCATCGCGCTCGGCCTGTACGCGTACGAGGCGGGCGGCGCGACCGCGGTCGGCGTCGTCGCTCTCGTGCAGATGGTTCCCTCGATGCTGTTCTCGCCCGTCGCCGGTGTGCTCGGCGACCGATTGAGGCGCGAGCGCGTCGTAATCGGAACCGACATCGTGCGCACGGTCACGATGGCCCTCGCCGCCGTCGCGGCGGCTTCCGATGCGCCCGTAGCGGTCATCTACGCGCTGGCTGCGGTTCTGGCGATCGGCTCCCAGGCGTTCTATCCGGCGCAAACGGCGCTCGTTCCGCTGCTGGCGCGCTCGGCTAACGACGTGATCGCCGCGAGCGCGGCGTCGAGCATGATCCGAAGCACGACCGGTCTCGCTGCGCCGGCGGTCTCGGGAGTGGTGCTGCTCGTTGCCGACGTGCCGGTCGTGTTCGCGCTCGCGGCGGCGGCGTTCGCGCTAGGGGCGGGGACACTTTTGGGAATCGGGCGCACGGACTCGGTTCGGAGCGCACCGGCGATGGCGGGCGCGGTACACGAGGTCGCGAGCGGCTTTCGCGTGGCTGCGCGCGACCGGGGGATCGCGCTCGTGCTCGGACTGTTTGCCGCGCACGGGATCGCGCGCGGCGCGCTCGGTGTGCTACTCGTCGTCGTTCCGCTTGAACTCCTCCGGACAGGCGAAGCGGGCGTCGGGTTCCTCAACGCGGCGGCCGGGGTCGGCGGATTCGCCGGCGCGGTCGCAACGGCTGGCCTCGTCGGTCGCAGGACGCTCGCCGGCCCGATGGCGGCGGGGCTGGCAGCGACTGGTGCGGCGGTCGTACTCGCCGGGGCCGTGCGTTGGGCTGCTGTCGTCGTCGCGTGCATCGCAGGTGTCGGCGCGGGGTTCGCTGTCGTCTCGGGCGTTGGTTCGACGCTGCTCGTGCGCTTAAGCCGCGGCGACGTGCTCTCGCGCGTGCTCGGTGTCCTCGGCACCGTCCGTTCGGCCTCGATGGCTTCCGGATCGGTGCTCGCGCCGGTGCTGGTAGCGGCGGGCGGGCCACGGCTCGCGCTGACGGCAACGGGCGCCATCCTCGTCGCCACGGCAGCGACCGCGCGAGCCGGAGTTCGTGCACTCGACAAACGCTCGGAGGTGCCCGAGTACGAGCTGCGGCTGCTGCAGGCCTCGCCCGTATTCGCGCCGCTCCTCCCCCTCGCACTCGAACGGCTCGCAGCTCGCCTCGAACCGATGGTCATCCCGGCGGGCGCGGAGGTCGTCCGCCAGGGGGATCCCGGCGACAGCGTCTACCTGGTGGCGGAGGGCGGCTTCGCGGTGGAGGTCAACGGTCGCGTTCTCGCGCACCGCGGCCCGTGCGAACTGGTCGGCGAGATGGCGCTGCTCCAGAACGCGCCACGAAACGCGACGGTACGTGCCGTCCAGGAGTCCCGCGTCTACCGGCTCGAGCGGAGCGAGTTCCTGGCGGCCGTCACGGGACACCCGGTGAGTTCGCGGCAGGCGTCCGACCTGGTCGCGGCGCGGCTCGGGCAGCTGCGGCGGAATGTGCTGGACGAGCGCTAGGGGAACGACGCGCGCTCCGCGTGACCCTCCGGCGGCGCTTCGGGCCGTGAAGGCAGCCGGGAAGCGGGCCGCCGTGCCCTGGATCGGCCTGCACACGCTTCGACACACCTGCGCGTCGATCCTGTTCTCTCGCGGCCTGAACGCCGTCCAAGTCCAGCGTCTGCTCGGACACCACAGCGCGGCGTTCACGCTCTCGACCTACGTCCACCTCATCTCCGACGAGCTCCCCGACGCCGGCTTCTTCGATGAGTTCTCGCCTCGCGATGCCGATGGGATCGACAGCGCCGAAAGAGCCGCGGATACAGGCTGAGGCGACGGCGGCCCGGTCTCTACGGAAGCGACAGGCTCGTGAGGTGAACTCCCGATCGGAAGTCGGCGACCGTCAGACGCGCTAGCGGGCTTGCACCCGCTGCGCTCGCCTCGCCCACGCGGATCGTGAGGCCAGCAAGCGCGTTTCGGACCCACGTCGCCTCGTCGGCCGTCAGTGATCGCTGTTGCCCGCCGACCTTCCTGCCCTCCTGAGGATCATCCACGCCTGAGAGCTTCCCGAGCTTGTCGAAGACGTTGCGGCTTACGTTGAGCGCAGCTGCCGCCCCGTCCCGGCCGCCAAACTCCTGCTCGACCGCGTTAGCATCCAATAGGCGCCCGCGAGGAGCCGTTCGCGTTGGGATCGAATATCGCGAAGCCTGCTCGCGAGCTCAGCGACGAGCGGGGTCTCGCGGCGAAGGCGGTAGCTGGGGGAGCTGGGTAGGCGTCATGCTCGACGGACAGGTCGGCGCCAACCGTTGCCCTTCCCCTCACCGCGGTCTCAAGTTGGACCGTCTCTCCCCGCTGATCGGGAGCAAGGTCGATCACCCTTGCTGTGACGTACCGGAACTCGAGCCGCACTGCGCGCGAAAGCTCAACATGCGCTTCCACGCGCGAAGGAAGGGCTCGAGGACGGCACGCGCGTCTGCCGGTGCGCCGAAGTCGCGACTCGGTCTTGCCGTCAATTTGCCTGCCTCGAGCCTGCAAGCGAACTCGCCAGGCGCACCCTCCCACGCCTGCGCGTTGGGAAAGAAGTGCCCCTTGCTGACAACGACGAACTCGTACGTCAGTTCCTCGACGCGCGGCTCGTTCACCACACCTCACGGTATACGGGGCAACAGCGGGCAACAGTATGGTCAGAGGCAGGCCGAGACGGAGAGGGTCGAGGGACGGCGCAGGTTGCACGATTTCCCTGCAAACCTCTCGTTCTGCCTCGTTCTGGCTAAGCCGAGAGGGCTATCAAATCCAGTGGTTTCCGGGCCGTGCGGGTTCGATTCCCGCCTTCCGCGGCTCCGAATACGGCCTCGGCTGGGACTTCTGATGCCGTCTTCACGCGCGTCTATCGTCTACGGCCTCGAACGCGGCGTGAGCACCCGGCCTGCGGCCGAGCCCGACATCCCCCCAGCCCCCCTTCGTGCATCCGACCCGCCGGTATCCGTCCGGCCCCCGCGGCCTGATTCTCGCGATCGGCGTCGCCTGTCTGTTCTCCCTCGTCGTCGCGACCGCCGCAGAGGCCCGGAACTTCCACTGCGGCAGGAAGGTGCTAAAGCTGCACTCGCGCGAGCCGTGTGTGAGAGGTCTCCAGTGGATGCTGCACGGCCACGCCCCGATGCTGAAGCGCTACCGCCGGAGCTTCCGGAAGTACGGGATCAAGCGCCTCTCCGTCGATGGACGCTACGGACCGCGTACGCGCCGCGCCGTTCGGCGCGCGAAGTACCTGATGGGGTTCGCGGCGCGGTACCTGGTCGGGGTCCGGTCGGGCCCGCAGCTCTGGGCGTACATCCGGGGCTGGAGGCGCCTCCCGCGCGACTACAAGCGGCGACGGCAGCGGCGCATCACCTTCCTGCGCAACCAGCGGCGAACGCGTGGTCGCCTCGGCTCCGTTGGGATCGTGATGCTCGCACCATGGGCGCGGCCTCCCAAGAGGTACGTACTCCGCTTCGTCGCGCGGGTCTCGGGCATCGTGGGGCACCCCCTGATCGTCGTGAGCGGGTTCCGCGAGAACTCGCGCGTGATCGGCACCGGCCGGCTCTCTCAGCATGCAACGGGAGATGCCGCGGATATTGGAACTCCGACGCTCGGAGAGAATCAGCGAGTCGGGCACGCAGCGCTGATCGCTGCCGGGATGCCGCGGTCACGGGCCGTTCGAATGCACGATCCGTGGGACTTCGGCTTCCGATACAACGGCTGGAACATCATCTTCGGCTGCAACTCTGTCGCCTGCGGCGGCAACCACCTGAACCACGTCCACGTCGGAGGTCCGGGACACTTTCCGTAAGCGCCGAGGGCTCGGCCGCCCACGGAATCCAGGGCTGAGAAAGCCCGCCGAGATCGCGCGCGGTAAACACCGCGCCGCACCGGCATCTCCCGGAGCCCCTTCCTCCGGTGGCCGTCTGTACAAAGCCCCGTCTCGAACGCGTTCGGGCTGGTGCGCTGCCGACGACGGCCGGTGGGGGTCACGAGAGG
>JALZFG010000105.1 GCA_030861645.1 Actinomycetota bacterium | reverse complement strand
CGGCGACCCAGCCCTTCTCCCACCCGGCGAGCGAGAGGCGCTCGCGCAGGACGAGCTCGGGATGGCGCTCGATCCGGTCGAGCAGGCGCCGGTAGACACCTGCCATCGCCGCGACGCAGGCGCCGCTGCGGCGGTCGAGCAAGGGGAGCAGCCGCAGGCCTCGCTCGAACCACGTCCGGGCCCGCGCCGCCTCGAACCTGACGAGCTCGGCGAGCGGACCGCCGGCGCCGTCCACCGAGAGCGTGCAGCCGAAGCGTTCGAGGTCCTCAGCCGGCAGATAGACGCGGCCGCGCGCGAGGTCCTCGTGCACGTCGCGGAGGATGTTCGTCAGCTGGAGCGCGACGCCGAGGTCGTCCGCGTGCCCGTTCGCCGTGCGCCGGTCGCTCACCTCGAACACGCCCAGCGAGAGGCGACCGATCGAACCGGCGACGCGCCGGCAGTAGACGACGAGCTCGGAGAACGTCGCGTACAGCGCGCCGCGGATGTCCATCTCGGCGCCGTCGATCAGGTCCGCGAAGGCCGAGAGCGGGATCGGGTGGCGCGAGGCGGCGTCGGCGAGCGCCGCGAGGACGGGATCCTCGCTCCATCCGTCCAGGGCGGCCAGGTCGACGCGCGCGCGCTCGAGCAGACGCAGCTTCTCGTCGGGCGCGAGGGCGCCGTCGGCGATGTCGTCGATGCGGCGCGCCAGCGCGTAGACCGCGCAGAGCGCCGAGCGGCGGGGAGCCGGCAGGAGGCGGATACCGTGGTAGAAGTTCCGGGCGCGGCTGCGCGTGATCTCCTCGCAAAGACGGTAGGCCGCGTCGACCGCGACGGTCACCCGGCCTCCCAGAGCGTGCGCAGCGTCCAGAGCGCTTTCGCGGGCGTCCGAGCACGCGGCGGACCGCCAAGCACCTCGTACCCCGCGTGCTCGACGGCGGCCAGCGCGGCCAGGCCGCCGCCCACGTACGCGGCGACGGCGAGCCGGGCTTGTCCCGAGAGCGAGGCGACGAGCGGGCGGCCGTCCGCGAGCAGATGTCGTGCGCGCTCGACTTCGAACTCCATCAGCCGGCGGAGCGCGGGCGTTGCGCGGCGGCGGCCGAGATCTGCTTCGGTGACAGCGAAGCGCCGGAGGTCGTCCTGCGGCAGGTAGACGCGGCCCCGGCGGAAATCCTCGCCGACGTCCTGCCAGTGCTCGGCGAGCTGGAGCCCTGTGCAGACGGAGTCGGACCACGCCACCCGCTCGCGAGTCGCCGCCCCGAAGACGTGGAGCACGAGCCGGCCGACCGGGTTGGCGGACAGCTCGCAGTAGCCGGCGAGCTCGTCGTACGTCTCGTAGCGCGAGATGCGCTGGTCCTGCCGGTTCGCCTCGATGAGGCGCTCGAACGGCTCCCGCGGAAGCTTCAGCTCCCGCACCGTCTCCGCGAGCCGCTGCATCAGCGGATGGTGGGGCTCGCCGCGGTAGACGCGATCGAGGTCGCCGTCGATCGCGTCGAGCAGCGCCTCGCGGCTCCCGAGCGCCTCGTCGCCGGCGTCGTCGACGAGCCGGGCAAAGCCGTAGACCGCGAGCAGGTGTCGCCGCGTCGAGCGCGAGAGCACGAGGAGCGCGACGGGGAAGTTCTCGCGTCCCGCCTTCGCGAGGACGGCGTGCGACGAGGGGGCGAGTGGGCGCTCCGCGCCCGGTGCAAAGCGCTCGGCGGCTGCGGCTCGCCGCAGGCGCGTGGCCGCCATTAGTCGCCCAGGACCTGGATGAACACCTTGCGCGAGCGGGCGCGGTCGAGCTCGCAGAAGAAGACCTTCTGATAGCGGCCGAGGAGGAGCTTGCCGTCGACGATCGGGATCGCCTGCGAGGAGGAGGCGAGGAGTGCGGCCCGGCAGTGCGAGTGGCCGTTCGGAACCTCGTGCGGGTCGTCCTCGAGCCCCTCTGTCCGGATCGCGAGGTCGTCGTGGCGGTAGTACGGGCCCTCCTTCGGCACCAGCTGCTCGAGCAGCTCGTTGAAATCCTCGAAAAAGCCGCTCTCGCGCTCGTTGATGACGACCGCACACGTGGTGTGCGGGGAGTAGACGAGCGCCATCCCGTTCGCGACCTCGCTTCGCGTAACCGCGTCGCGCACGTCGTCGGTCATGTCGATCAACTGCCCGCAGGCTGAGGTCGAGAGATCATGGTTCTCGAACAGATACTTCATGCTCCTCTTCCTCCTCCCCGCGATCGCTGACGCACTCGCTTACGATTTGGGGCCTCCCAACCGACGGCGCGTCGGATGCGCTGCGCGCCGAGCGGGAGAACCTATCACCTTGCCGTGATGGGTACAAGGAGCGAGACCAGCGATGGAGCGCCTTCGAATCGCCCTCGTTTGCCCGTATTCCTGGAGCTTTCCGGGAGGTGTCCAGACGCACGTCGCCGGCCTCGCCCGTGCGCTCCGCGCGCGCCGAGCCGACGTCGACATCGTCGCGCCCGCGGACGGCCCCGTCGACGAGCCCGGCTTCGTCCCGCTCGGTCGCTCCGTTGCGATCCCCGACAACGGGTCGGTGACGCGAATCACGCTCACGCCCGCGTCCGTCCTGCGGACCCGCCGGGCGCTGCGGTCGCGCGGGTACGACCTCGTCCACCTGCACGAGCCGATGCTTCCCGCCGCGTGTCTCGCGGCTCTGCAGGCCGCCACGGTGCCGGTCGTCGCGACGTTCCACATGGTCAATGTGAGCGACCGCTGGTATCG
>JALZFG010000081.1 GCA_030861645.1 Actinomycetota bacterium | reverse complement strand
CAACCATCGCCCGCCGCAGCGGCTCCGGATAGGTGCGCACGCGCGTGCGCCTACGCTCGAGGAGGGCCTCGCCGTGGAGGGGCAGGCCCTCGAGGATGCCGGAGAGGACCTTTTGGAACGGCGAGTCGAACTCCTCGATCCGCTCGAGCAGCTCCTCGAGACGCGACTCAGACCAGGCGAACGCGACGAACGAGAGCTCCGTTCGCACGCCCTGCAGCTCGAACTCCTCGCCGCAGAAGTAGGGGGTCGGCTCGCCCTTGGCAACCGCATTGGTTCCGCCAACCGCCTCGCGGACCTGCGCCACCACCGCGTTCCGCGGAACCGCGTCGACGTAGAGGATCAGGTCGATGTCGGAGTAGAAGTCGGCGTCGCCACGCGCGGCCGAGCCTGTCAGCAGCGCCGCCCTCACCGGAACACGTTCGCGCGCCGCATCGACGATCCGGCGCGCGAGAGCGCGGAGGTGCTCCGTCGCCTCGTGCGGCGCTTTCGAGGCTCGGCTCACCGCCCAGTCCGAGCCGTGGGTGGAGACACGCCCGTTAGGGACGACGCGCCGGCTTGTCTTGCCGACAGCGTCGAGCACCGCTTGGGAGGAGACGTCCTCGTCGGGGCTGAAGTTGCCTGCGCAGCTCAGAATCCCACTGGCACCGCTGACGCCCTAAGGACCGACTCAGGCATCGAACGCGCCACTACGGCGAACGGCGCCACGTTTCGATCGCGGCCGCTGTGGCATGGACGCAGAATCCCTCCGAGTTGCAGCTGCAGGACCAGCGCAATCCCTGCGGCGTGGAAGCGAGCTCAACGCTGTAGGTCGAGCCGTCGTCAACCTCAGCCGTGACCGCAAGCGGACTGAACTTGCCCAAGCGCACGGCACCGCCGTCCGCGAGGGCGCGGCCACGCCGCAACTCGGGGTCGTCGCCGACGAGCTCCCTGAGTCTCCGTTCCTCGACGAGATCAGCGACTGACGGCATGCCAGAATCACCTCTGCTCGCCGCGAACGCTACCCGCTCGGCGCGCACGACAACGGCGCCTCGAGCGCAACGAGCACCGCCTGCTGGGCATCGAACGACCCTCGACCCCGCAAGGATGATGGCACTGCTTTCGTCGAGCCTCCAGTCGAATGCGGCGCGCGCAGCCGGCGTCCCAGGTGGTGCCGCTCACCTCGATCGATGCTGTCGGGAGCTTCGACTATCGCGCCCCGTTCACGCGGGATCGCGTGCTTCCCGCTGGGGCCACAACGGTTAGAACACGCGCCAGCGCCCGCGCGCGAGGAAAAACCCATGTCCGCGCGCATTACTGCACACCAAACCAACCCTCCTCGAGATACAGGTGAAGCCATCACGCCTCCAGATCCGCCCGTAGGCGAGGACGGGCGCAGTCCGGCTGTAGATCGTGTCTCCGGCACAGGTCGGGCGGCCCTTGCCGGTCGCGTCGACGACGACACCCGTCCAATCGAGCATGCAGTTGCGCCGAGGCTCCGGCCTCAGGCCGGCTCGGATGTCGCAGCGGAGAACGGCTGGCCCAGCTGGCGAACGGGGCAGGTACCCGCAACCAATATTCCTTGACGGCGTCTGGAAGCGCGCAGTGCTCCGCTTTCCTGCGACGCCTGCTGAGGCGCCAGGCGCGCCGAGAATCGCGAGAGCAACTCCTGCAAGCGCCGCAAGGGTCCATGTCGGCGGATCAAACGACAAGGCCGACGACGATCGTATCCGTCCGCGCGGCTGTGAACGCCGCGAGGACGATGGCCACGGCCCGCTCGTCCGCGGAAAACACCGACGGCAGTCATTGCGCCTGGGAAGGGTGCTTCTCGGCTTGGCTTCAGCCGAGTCTCGACCTTGGAGCAGTAAGTGGTGACTCGCCAGCTCAATCGGCTGATCGTTCAGCCGTTACTTGAAGATGGGACGCCCGTCGTCGGTGAGCCCGGTCCGCTCGCGGTCGAGCGTCCTGAAGGGTCTGCGCCTTCGACCGTCCAGCGCGGAAGGAGACGAATGCGGCTCTTTTCGCGCCGTGGACCATCGAGACGGCGTTCGAGCTTGATCTGTTCGCTGTACCACTGCTCCGGACGGAGCTCGTCCTCGGCTTGAAGTCCTGCGCTCTTGGCGCTTGCAGCTTCGGCGGGGAACTCTCGCTCGGGCTGCTCGCGCCACTCCGACTCGTGGTAGGCGCGCAGGTGACCGGCCGCTAATGCGAGTCTGGAACCCGACTAGAAACTTCTCTCCACAGGGAATGCGTCCTTCGGCATCGGATCGGGAGGAATCCAGGACCAAGGCGGGTCCGGGCCGGTGCCGACGGTAACGCCGGCGCTCAGCGAGAGACCACACAGGATGGAGCTCGACAACGCGCTGACCGAGCGCGAGCGCATGCTCGCCGGAGCCCTCTACCGCGCCGACGACCCCGAGCTCGTGCGCGCGCGGAACCGCGCGCGGCGGCTGCTCGTGGACTACGCCGGCACTCTCGGCGAGGAGGCGGAGCGGCGCGGGCAGCTTCTCCGCGAGCTCCTGGCCGGAGTCGGAGCCGACGTCTGGATCGAGCCGCCGTTCCACTGTGACTACGGGAGCAACATCGTGCTCCGCGACGGCGTCTACCTCAACGCGAACTGCGTGATCCTCGACTGCGCCCGCGTCGAGATCGGCGCGAGCACATTGCTCGGGCCGGCGGTGCAGATCTACGCGGCTACCCACCCGACCGACCCGCACCAGCGCCTCGCCGGCCTCGAGTACGCCGCGCCTGTCACGATCGGCGAAAACGTCTGGATCGGTGGCGGCGCGATCGTCGGGCCGGGAGTGTCGATCGGCGAGAACACAGTCATCGGGGCGGGAAGCGTCGTCCTCCGCGACGTCGCGGCGAACACGGTCGCGGTCGGGAATCCCTGCCACGTCGTCCGCGAGTTACCTCTCCGTCCGGACGCGCCGAAGCGCTCGTAGCACCGCCGTCTGCCGCCGGGGTTCGAGGTATGCGCCGATCACCCGTAGCCAGCGCGCGCCGGCACTGGCTTCCCGTTCAGCTCGTCACGTCGTCGGCCTCGCCGGCTCTGTCTCCTCCTCCTTCTGCTCGCTCGGGGTCTCGCCGCCCGCAGTAGCGACCGCGACCGTCGATCCGAGTGCGCCGGCTCCCAGCGCGGCGAGCGCCCACCGGAAACCAGAACGCTCGATCCCGAGGGCGGCGTCGAGCGACAACGGCCCCGGGCCGACCTGCGTGAGGCCGAACAGCACGGCGAGGATCACCGCGTTGTACTCGAATCCGCCCGCCGAGACCCAGACTCCCCGTGGCCAGTGGACTTTGTGAATTGCCGTGATCATCACGCTCGAAAGGGCGGCTGTGCCGAGGGGTGTGGCGAGACCCGCGGCAAAGAGTGCGCCGCCGGCGGTCTCCGCGACGCCGGCCGCCATCGCGTGGCGGCGTCCGGGACGCAGATCCATCGCCTCGAAACTCTGCGCCGTCTCTTCGGGCCCGCCCCCGCCGAACCACCCGAACAGCTTCTGCGTTCCGTGCCCGACGAAGAGAAAGCCGAGCGTCGCACGAACGAGTAGACGCGCAAAAGGCATCGGAGCCTCCTTCTTGCGGTTGTGAGCGATTTTGCCCGTCGCCGCCGGCGGGAAACCGGGCAGCACGGGACGCGATCGAGCTCGCCGCCTCGCCGCCCAGCACATGCTCCTTGCGGTCGCGACGCAGCGTCACTGCGACTCGCTGTTCGCAGCGGGCGGGCATGCTCGCCCGAGGGCGAGTGCCAACGCTTGCCGACTGCGCGCGCACCTCGAACGGCCTGCCGCGCGCGCTCATCTGCCGGGCGCCGGTTAACGCGCGCCGCGGATGGTTCGTGACGCTACGCGCGTACCGGGTCTATCGTTGGCGGAAGACCCCCGATGCCCGAGCTGCCGAGTGGAACGCTCACCTTTCTCTTCACGGACATCGAGGGCTCGACGCGGCTGTTGCAGGAGCTCCGCGGCGGTTATGCGCAAGTGCTTGCCGATCATCATCGGCTGCTGCGCGCCGCGTTCGAGGAGTGGGGCGGTCAGGAGCTGCACAGCCAGGGTGACGCCTTCTTCGTCGCCTTTCCACGGGCGAAAGACGCGATCGGGGCGGCGGTCGCGGCTCAGCGCGCACTCGCTGCGCACCCATGGCCCGAC
Source organism: Actinomycetota bacterium (assembly GCA_030861645.1). GTDB lineage: Bacteria > Actinomycetota > Thermoleophilia > Gaiellales > Gaiellaceae > JALZFG01. The sequence goes on along the minus strand of JALZFG010000081.1, from coordinate 868 downwards.
GGGCTTGCGGTCCGCGTCCGCATGGGCCTCCACACCGGCGAACCCTCGCTCTCCGAGGCGGGCTTGGTCAGCCTCGCGGTTCACCGTGCCGCCCGCATCTCTTCCGCGGGGCACGGCGGACAGGTGCTGCTGTCGAGCACGACGTGCGACCTCGTCGCGGACGAGCTTCCCGATGACGTGCGCGTCCGCGACCTCGGGGAGCATCGCTTGAAGGACCTCGACCGGCCGGAGCGGCTGTTCCAGCTCGAGATCGAAGGCCTGCCGGCCGACTTTCCGCCGCTGAAGACGCTCGAGAAGCAGCCGGAGCGGGCGACGCCGTTCTCCGACCGGGAAGGGGAGCTCGCAGAGGCTGCGCAGGCCGCAGTCGCGCCACGACGCAGCGTGCGTCGCCGGCTGCTTCTCCTCGCTGGGCTCGTGGGCGTCCTCGCCGCGGTCGCCGTGACGCTCGCTCTGGTTCTCGCCGGCGGCGACTCGGGGCCGCAGCCGCTCTCGAAGGACGCGTACCAGGACCAGCTGCTCGACGCGTACCGGCGGACGAACGCCGTCATCCTGAAGGCGGACAGAGAGATCCCGGATCACATCAGCAGCGGGCAGCCAGCGCTCAAGGCCGCGAACGGGCTGGCGCGGGTGCGAAGGTCGATGGACCGCTTTCTCGCCAGGTTGCGGAGCATGACGCCGCCGCCCGACGCCAAGGACCTCCATCAGCGACTGCTCGCGGTCTTCTTCAGCGTCCGGCAGGACGTTGCGGATGCCGTCGCTGCGGCTGACGCCGCCAGGGACCGCGTCTACCGAGCCGCGCTAAAGCGGGTCACCGAAGACTCGAATCGTCTCGCCCCGATCGGGCGGCAGTTCGGAGCGAGGGGGTACG
>JALZFG010000042.1 GCA_030861645.1 Actinomycetota bacterium | reverse complement strand
CGGCGACGAGCGGCGGTTCCGAGCCGTGGGGACCCGTCGCCGATCGAGGGACGTACTGCGTTCGTGCACCGCGGGCTGTCGATTGCGGGTGCGGCCGCGGCGCTGATACTCGTCCTGGCCGCGCCGGAGACGCTGGCAAAGGGGAGGGCCTGACCGCGATCGCGGCGGGCGACGGCGCCGTCTGGGTCGGCACGGGGATGGAGGTGTTCGGCGGATCGACCCGCGGCGAGCGCGACCGCGCCTCGCGCTGCAGTCGCCCACGAACCGCTTCATCCACGGTCTCGCCGTCCGATTCGGCTCGCTCTGGATGGTGGACGGGAATGCGCTCGTGCGCGGCGACCGCCGAACCGGGCGAATCACGGGTGAGCTCGCGCTCAGAGGGAGGCGAGGGTGGGCATATGAGATCGCCGTCGCGCGCGGGTCGCTCTGGATCGGCGGGGACGTCCGCAACGTCGTCTACGGAGTCAGGCCGAAGCGGCCGCGGGTCGTCGCGCGGATCCGCGTGCCGGGGCGCCTCATCGCCCTGTTCGGCGGCCGCGGCCGCCCTTGGCTCGTGGCCGCTCCCGCGTCAGGCGCCGTCACCGGCCCGTCCGCGCAAAGGATCGTGTACCGGCTCGCGCCGCGACGCGATCGGCTCGTCGCAATGCGGCGAGTTTCATGTGACGTCGAGCTTGCAGCGGGCGCGGGCGTCCTCTGGGAGGCGGACGTCTGCAAGCGGCGCGTCCTTGCGATCGATCCAACGACCGGTCGCCCGCGTGGCCGTCCGATCCCTTTGAACGGCTCGCCCACCGAGGCGGTGGTCGGTTTCGGGGCGCTCTGGGTCGTCACGCAAGCGCGGTGCAGCGTGCAGCAGATCGACGTGACGGCGCAGCGGATCGTCAGGACGATCTGCGCGCGCGGAGGGCCGGCGGCAGCCGGGGCTGGAGCGCTCTGGCTTGTCGCTCACGGTGCCGGCAGCGGCGGAAGCGTCGTCAGGATCGACCCGAGGACTGGCAATGTCGGGCGGCCGATTCGGATCCCCGCGCGCTGACGGCTACGCGTGGGCGAGGTGCAGGTCGGGCAGGTTGCGGAAGCGCTCGTCGAGGTCGAAGCCGTATCCGACGAACAGCTCGTCCGGGACGGTGAAGCCGACGTAGCGCACGGGGAGGTCGTCGACGAGGCGGCGGTATGGCCGATCGAGCAGGGTCACGACCGCGAGCGACGCCGGAGCCCGCAGCGAGAGCGTCTTGACGAGGTAGTTGAGGGTGAGCCCGGTGTCGACGACGTCCTCGACGATCACGACGTCGCGGCCGGCGATCTCGACATCGAGGTCCTTGAGGAGTCGAACGGCCGAGTGGCCGCCCGTCTTCGCTCCCGCATACCCGGCGAGCTCCACGAACTCGAGGTGGTGCAGGATCGGAAGAGCGCGCGAGAGGTCGGCGAGGAAGACGATGCTCGCCTTGAGAGGAGCGACGAGGACGGGCTCGCGCCCCATGTAGTCGGCCTCGAGCTCGTGGCCGAGCTCCGCGACCCGTGCGGCGATCTCGTCGGCGCTGAGATAGACGTCGCCGACCCGAGGGTCGGCGGAAAGTTGTGCCCCGCACGCCCGCGCCGGCACTAGGAAGCGAGCGTCAGGCGGTATCGCTGTCCGAGTCGCTCGACGTCACGCTTGTAGAAGAGCTTGACCTTCACCTCCGGATACAGCGCGCGGAGCTTGCGGAGCTTGCGGTTCTTGCGCGTCACGAGCGACTGCTTCATCACCGTCACCTCGAGGTACAGATCCTGCTCCGGCAGGTAGAAGTCGGGCTTGAACGCCTCGACCACGCGTCCCGCGTCATCCCGCTCGAGCGCGAAGCTCCGCGGCTCGTACTCCCACGGGATTCCGTAGTAGTCGAGGACCTTCGCACACTCGAGCTCGGCTCGATTCGCGAAGCGCGGCGGCTTCGTTCCACGATATGCCTGGAAATCGTCCTCTTCCGGCGTCACCTGCGGCGAGCATAGCAACGGCCCCGGACAGGGAGACCGTGGCAGCCAGTCGAGCGGCGCTCGCCCCGGCGCGAACGCGTGCCGCGACCTCACGTGAGCGCGGGCCGAGAGGACATTCGCGCGGCCGCCTCTACACTTTCCGCATGGAGGGCGAAGACCGGGCCTTCACGGTCGCCCACATCTCGGATCCCCACTGCGGCGGTGACCACTTCGTCCCGAGCCTCCTCGAGCGCGCGATCGTCGAGGTCAACGAGCTCCGTCCCGATCTCGTCGTCTGCTCGGGCGATCTCACGAGCTCCGGCTTCAAGCAGGAGTACATGCAGGTACGCGAATACCTCGACCTGATCGAGTGCGAGGAGCTCGTTGTCATACCCGGGAACCACGACTCGCGGAACGTGGGCTACGTCCACTTCGAGGACCTGTTCGGTGACCGGAACTCCGTCGTCCGCATCGACGGGGTCACGGTCGTCGCGATCGACTCGACGCAGCCGGATCTCGACGACGGGCAGATCGGGCGCGGGCGCTACCCCTGGATCGAGGAGCAGTTCGACGGGATCGCGGACCTGCGGATCTTCGTGCTCCACCATCACCTGCTTCCGGTTCCCGGGACCGGAAGGGAGCGCAACATCGTCTACGACGCCGGTGACGCGCTCGAGTGTCTCCAGCGTGCGCGGGTGAACTTCGTCCTCTGTGGACACAAGCACGTGCCCTACGCCTGGCGGCTCGAGAGCCTGTTCGTCATCAACGCGGGCACCGTCTCGTCGCTGCGGCTTCGCGGGAACACGAGGCCGTGTTACAACGTGATCGAGGTCTCCGGGCCCTCGGTCGAGGTCTCGCGGAAGTACCCGTTCCACGGCAGCGAGCGGATCATTCGGTTCTCGACGGAGACGCTCGCCTTCGAGAAGTACACCGGTCAGATCGCCCGGGAGGTGACGACGCGCTCGTGAGGCGTCTCCTCGGATCGCGGACGGAGCCGTGAAAGCACTCGCCGTCGTCGACGGGGAGCACTACGCCCCCGTCGTCCGCGATGCACTTGCGACGTTGCCGTACGAGTTCGTCGCCGCATGGTCTGCAGGCGGAACCGAGAAGCTCCGCGGCGACGAGGACTACGG
>JALZFG010000024.1 GCA_030861645.1 Actinomycetota bacterium | reverse complement strand
TTCTCCTCCTGACGGCGGAACGATAACGCCCCTCCGCGCCGCCCTGGCGCGGAGGGGCGTTGCGTGGTCGAGAGACGCGCGTCGCTAGCGCCCGCGACTCAGCGTCTCTTTGGTCTGCCGATCGATGTTTCGCAGCGTCTCGGCGACCGTCTGGTCGCCCTCGGCCGCCTTCTCGAGCTCCTTCCCCGCGTAGTCATACAGCCGGTCGAAGCCGCGGACGAACGACCACGGCCGCGCGACCGCCGCCTCACGGAGGAAGTTCGCGCGGCCAGCCGGCGGCTTGACGTCCCTCCGTGACGGCAGGAACCCGGAGTTGCGCGTCCAGACCGTCATGCCCTGGCGGCCGACGAGGTAGCTCAGGAGCGTCCAGGCCGCTGCCTTGTTCCTCGAGTTCCTCCCGATCGAGTACGAGACGGTGAAGGCGAGGTTCCCTCTGGCCTTGTTCCGGACCATCGGGAAGACCCTGAACCGCACGTTCGGATACGTCGTCTGCATGAACGACACGACCCAGTTCCCCTCGAAGATGATCGCCGCCTTCTCCTTGCCGAGCGCCTCGCCGCACCAGCTGACGCCGAGCTGGGCGGGAGTGCGAGCGAGCCCGCTTCTGAGCCAGCCGAGGTACGTCGTCAGCGTCTGGCGGTTCTGGCGCGAGTTGATCACCGACCGCGTCTTCGCCGGGTTGAACCAGGCCCCCCTGTTCTCGTAGATGAACGCGAGGAGGCGGGCCCAGTCGAGGCTGAGACACGCCGGCGCGCCGCCCGGGACCGCGTTTCTGCTCCGGAGCCGCTGGAGCGCCCTCGTCAGCTGCGGCCAGGTCTTCGGCGCCTTCACGTTCGCCCTCGCCAGCATCCGCGTGTTCGCGACGAGGCCGAGCGGTGACCAGTCCTTCGGGATGCCGAGGATCTGACCACGCACGGTGAACCCGTTGAGGAGCCGCTTGAAGAACGGCTTCGTGTTGAACTTCGTCCTCCTGATCATGGAGTTCAGCGGCTGGAGCGCCGGCGCGTAGTCCGGCACGTCCGGCGAGTCGACGTAGAAGACGTCCGGCGGCCGACGCGCCGCGAACCGAGCGAGCATCGCCGCGTCGTAGTCACCAGCGACCGGGGCGTAACGGACGTCGATGGTCTTGTGACTCCGCTCGAAGGCGGCGATGGTTCGCAGGAGCGCGTTCTGCTCCGTTCTCGACCCCGCGAGCGACCAGCCTGTCAGCGTGACGGTCGTCCTCTGCGCTGCTTTGCGCGCGGGCTTTCCTTGCCCGCTCGACGCGACGGCTCCCGCCGCGACGACGGCGGCGAGACCGACGGCGAGGGCGATGGACCGACGCGTGGTGTATCTGCGCATGCGTACCTCCTTTTGCTCGTCTCCCCTGTCATGAGACGGAGAGACGTTCGATCTCGTTAGACCTTTGTGGCGTTTACAACGCTCTTTTCGACCGTCTCGAGCGCTGCTAAACGCCCTTCGGCGCCTCGGCGCCGGCCGGGAGCGCGGGCTCGGCGGCGAGGTCCGGATGATCCTCGAACCGGTACCTGACGACGCCGCGCTTCGCCGCCTTGACCTCGTCGAGGCGCCGAACAGGGCGGTACCCCGGCGCGGCCTTCAGGAGCAGCGGGTCGTCGGCGGCTTCCTCGACGATGGCGAGCATCGCGTCCGCGAACGCGTCGAGCGTCTCCTTCGTCTCCGTCTCGGTCGGCTCGATCATGAGCGCCTCGGGGACGATGAGCGGGAAGTAGATCGTCGGCGGATGGAAGCCGTAATCCATCAGGCGCTTCGCGACGTCGAGCGCCGACGCTCCGTGCTCGCGCTTCAGCCTGCGCGCGCTGAGGACGAACTCGTGCATGCACAGGCGGTCGAACGGCAGCTCGTAGGCCTCCTTCAGCCGCGCCAGGAGGTAGTTCGCGTTCAGGACGGCCGCCTCCGACATCTCCTTGAGCTCCGGCCCCCACGAGCGGATGAACGCGTACGCGCGGACGAACACCCCGAACGGCCCGAAGAACCCGCGCACCTTGCCGATCGAGCGGGGACGGTCGTAATCGAGGCAGAACCGGTCGCCCTCGCGGACGATTGCGGGCACGGGCAGCAGCGGCTCGAGCGCGCGGCGGACGGCGAGCGGGCCGCCGCCGGGTCCGCCGCCGCCGTGCGGCTGCGAGAACGTCTTGTGGAGGTTGAAGTGCACGATGTCGAAGCCCATGTCGCCGGGCCTCGAGATCCCGCAGACCGCGTTCAGGTTGGCCCCGTCGTAGTAGAGAAGCGCGCCGGCGTCGTGGAAGATCGCCGCCACCTCCTCGATGTTCTCGTCGAAGAGGCCGAGCGTCGACGGGTTCGTCAGCATCAGGCCTGCGGTCGATTCGTCGACGCGCGCGCGCAGGTCGTCAACGTCGATGTTCCCGCGAGCATCGGTCTTGTCCGGCGTGAGCTCGTAA
>JALZFG010000009.1 GCA_030861645.1 Actinomycetota bacterium | reverse complement strand
GCCGCCGGCCTCGATGCCGCGAGGGAAGCGGTCGAAGCCGCCGGATCCACGGCGCTCGTCGCCGCAGGAGACATGACGCGCGAGTCCGACGCTGACCGCGTCGTTGCCGAGACGGTCGCGGCTTTCGGTCGGCTGGACATCCTCGTCAACGCGATCGGCGGCGGCGCGGGGACGGCGCTCTACCCCGCCGAGGACTACCCCGAACCCGAGTGGGACCGGATCGTCGACTTGAACTTACGGAGCGCCTTCCTCGTCTCGAAGGCTGCCGCCCGCGCGATGATCGACGGCGGGCGGGGCGGCCGCATCATAAACATCTCCTCCGTCCGCGGTCAGCTCGGTATCGACGCCGGCTTCTCGGCATACGTGGCCGCGAAGGGCGCGCTCGACGCGCTCACGCGTCAGCACGCGACCGAGTGGGCGAAGTACGGGATCACGGTGAATACGATCTCGCCGACCTTCGTGCGCACGCCGCAGGTCGAGGACCTGCTCGCCGACGAGAACTTCCGTCAGCGTCTCCTTGCCCGGATCCCGCTCCGTCGAATCGCGGACACGGACGACCTCGTGGGCGCGGTGCTCTTCTTCTGCTCGGATGCGTCCTCGTTCGTCACCGGCCAAGTTCTGACCATCGACGGCGGGTTGACCGCGTGCCAATAGCGTGCGGCTCGTGACCTACGACGTCGGCGCGGGACCGCGCGTGGGCGCCCTCGAGGACGGCGCCGTCATCGACCTCGGCTTCGCGGGCGACATGGTTGCGTTTATCGACGCCGGTGCGCCCGTCGCCGACCGCACGCGCGTCGGCGAGGCGCGCCTGCTGGCGCCGCTTCGCCCGCGCTCGCTGCGCGACTTCCTCGCCTTCAAGGGCCACCTCGACAACATCTATCCGCGGCTCGGGCGGCCGATTCCTGACGAGTGGTACGAGCTGCCCGCCTACTACAAGGGCATGCCCGACACCGTCATCGGGCCCGAGGAGACGATCCCGTGGCCGGGCTACAGCGACAGGCTCGACCACGAGCTCGAGCTCGCCTGCGTCATCGGCCGGCGTTGCAAGGACCTCGCGCCCGAGCAGGCACTCGACTACGTCTTCGGCTGGACGATCTGGAACGACCTGTCGGCGCGGGACGTGCAAGCGCGCGAGCTGTCGATCGGGCTCGGGCCCGCGAAGGGGAAGGACTGGGACGGGTCGAACGTGCTCGGCCCGTGCATCGTGACGGCCGACGAGCTCGACGCGCGCGACGTGCGCATGAGCGTCCGGGTCAATGGCGAGACGTGGGGTGAGGACACGTCCGCGAGCATGCACCACTCGTTCGGCGACCTGATCGCGTACGCCTCGCAGGCGCAGACGCTTCACGCCGGCGAGGTCTTCGGCTCGGGCACGGCTGCGGGCGGCTCCGGAGCCGAGCTCGACCGCTGGCTGCAGGAGGGGGACGTGGTCGAGCTGGAGATCGAGGGGATCGGGGTGCTCAGGAATACGATCGGAGCGAAAGGGGGATAGGCGGCATGGCGTTCGTCGTGACGGCGAAGTGGACCGCAAAGGAGGGGGAGGCTGAGGCGGTGGCCGCCGCGATCGAGAAGCTCGTCGCGCCGTCGCGCGCGGAGCCTGGAAACCTCCTCTACCAGCCGCACCGCGACCCGGAGAACGCGAGCGTGTTCTTCCTGTACGAGCAGTACGTCGATCGCGAGGCCTACGAGGCGCACGGCTCCTCGGAGCACTTTCAGAGGTACGCCTTCGGAGAGGCGATTCCGCTCCTCGAGAGCCGCGAGCGCGAGTTCTACGAGACGTGGGATATCTAAAGGAGGGACGATGGCTTTCACCGCGACGAATGACCTGATGCTTCCTACGACCGTGATCGGCTCGTGGCCGCGTCCCACGTGGTTCACCGAGGCGATGTGGGGCAAGCCGCTCGATACCGCGATGATGGATCCCGTCTTCCGCGAGCAGTTCCTCGACGCCCTCGCGGTCGTCGTCTCCGATCAGGAGCGCGCGGGGCTCGACATCCTGACGACGGGCGACTACTTCCTCGACCCCGACTTCGCCGGGCGCTCGTGGCACCACTATCCGCTGCAGCGGTGGCTCGGGCTCGAGTACGACGAGCTCCAGCCCGAGAACACGCGCTCGGAGCTCCTTCGCTACCCGCAGGGGACGCTCCTGCAGGAGATCTACACGAGCTGGCGCTGGCCGATCGTGACCGGCCCCATCAGGCACAACCCGAGGAACCCCCTCGAGTACGCCAAGATCTGGCGCGCGACCCAGGTGAAGACGCGCAAACCAGTCAAGTTCGGCACCGTCTCCGCGCAGGTCATGGGCTTCTTCCTCGACAGCCACACGGATTACTACCCGCTCGAGGACAACAAGCGGCAGATGATCTGGGATATGGCGAGCGCGATCAACAGAGAGCTTCGCGAGCTCGTCGATTCGGGCTGCCAGGTCGTCCAGATCGAAGAGCCCACGATCCACTTCTTGGCGGCGTACTACCCCGAGGAAACGGAGATGATCGACTTCCTCGTCGATGCCTGGAACCATGAGGTCGAGGGCCTCGAGGACGTCGAGGTGTGGTGCCATACCTGCTGGGGCAACCCGATGCTGCAGCGGGTCTTCGAGAACACCTCCTACGCCAACTCGATCGAGACCTACGTCGAGCGGATGAACTTCGACGTCTTCACGGTGGAGATGAAAGACCGCGGTCAGGCCGACATCGAGCTCTTCGGGCGCTACAAGGGCAGACTGAAGAAGAAGATCGCGCTGGGTGCGGTGAGCCACCGGACGCTCCAGGCCGACCGTCCCGAAGATGTCGCCGGCGAGATCAGGAGCGCGCTCGAGCACATCGACCCGGAGAACCTCGTGGTCTCCTCCGACTGCGGCTTCGGCCGGCAGGGGATGAATCGGACGATTGCGTTCTTCAAGGCGGCGGCGATCGCGCAGGGCGCGAACATCGTCCGACGCGAGCTCGGGTTCCCCGAGACGTATGTCCCAGCGGCGGACGAGCAGCTCGCCCTCGACTACGTTCCTAAGGAGTTCGTGGAGGTGGAGGAGCCGGCGGTGGCTTCGCGTGTGTAGCGACGTCGCTCGCGTCCAGGTCGCGCGCTTCCGCGACCTCCCTCCGAGCTCGCGCCTCTTCCGCGACGCGTCAATTCCAGGGTACGAACGGACGAACTACATGGTCATGGGGGAGGTCGGCGAGGATCCGGAAACCCGCGCCGCGATTCCGTCCGCCGACCTCCATCTCGGCATCGTCGAGTGTGCCCCGGGCACGGGAGCCGCCCTCCACAGCCACCCCACCGTCGAGGTCTTCATGGCGCTGAGCGGCTACTGGGCAATCCGCTGGGGTGACGAGGGCGAGAATGAGGTCGTGCTCGAACCTTTCGACGCGGTTGCGGTGCCGGCCGGGGCGATGCGCGGCTTCCGCAACGTCGGGATGGAGGAAGCCCACCTGCTCGCCGTGCTCACCGGTCGAGACGCCGGCGAGATCACTTGGCATCCTTCCGTCGTCGAGGAGGTCGAGAAGCGGCAAGCGACGTAGGGGCGGACGGGCGCTAGTCGCCCCACGTCCGCTGCGCTTGGCGCGATTCAGCGCGGGTCCGGAGGCTTCACCTGAAAGACGTCGGAGCCCGCCGCCGAGAGGACCGCTTTGCCCTCGGTCGTGAAGACGTGGAGTCGGCGCGCATTGAAAATCGCACGCACGCTCGCGTCCTGCTCGAGCGTGAGCGTGGGCGGGGCGAGCGCCTTGATCAGCCGGTCGCCGACCTGGACATCGACGACAGTCTCCCCACCGAGCGGCTCGGTGACGTAGACGGTCGCCGCGACGCCCTCGTCGCTCTCGCGCTCGATTCGGACGTCCTCGGGACGGACGCCGATGAAGCACGTACGGCCCTCGACGAGCGCGGCGGAGGCGGAGGCGTCGACGGCATCCGGCACGCCTTCGAGCGCGAACGCCTCGTGCTCGATCCGCAAGCTCCCATCCGACCAGGAGGCGGATCCGGGGATGAAGTTCATTGGCGGGCTGCCGACGACCGTCGCAACGAAGCGATTCAGCGGGCGGTTGTAGACGTCCTCCGGGCTCGCGACCTGCTGGATGACGCCCTCGCGCAGCACGGCAACACGGTCTGCCATGCTCATCGCCTCGACCTGATCGTGGGTGACGTAGACGAGCGTTCGCCCCAGGTCGCGCTGGAGCCGCTTCAGCTCGGTGCGCATCTCGAGTCGAAGCAAAGCGTCGAGCGCGGCGAGGGGCTCGTCGAAGAGGTAGGCCTGCGGCTCGCGTACCATCGCGCGGCCAAGCGCGACGCGCTGCCGCTCCCCGCCCGAGAGCTTCGCCGGCTTGCGGTCCAAGAGGTGCTCGATGTGGAGCATGCGCGCGGTTGCCTCGACGCGCCGCTGGATCTGATCCTTGGAGACCTTGAGCTGCTTCAGCGGGAAGGCGAGGTTGCCGAAGACGGTCTTGTCCGGGTAGAGGGCGAGGTTCTGGAAGACGATCGCGATGTCGCGGTCGCCGGGGTAGACGTCCGTCGCGCGCTTGCCGCCGATCCAGACCTCCCCCTCGTCAGGCCGTTCGAGCCCGACGATCGTCCGGAGGAGCGTCGTCTTCCCCGCGCCCGGCGGGCCGAGTACGGCGAAGAACTCGCCGTCGGCAATCTCGAGCGAGACGTCGCTCAGCGCGGTAACGCGCCCGAACCGCTTTGTGACGTTCTCGAGCCGAATGCCGGCCATCAGCGGAGGGCGAGCCCCGTCTCGTCGTCGAAGAGGTGAACCTCCTCCGCCCCGAGCACGAGCCCGAGCCTCTCACCGATCCTCGGCCTTTCGTCCGGCTTGAGCACCGTGCGAATTTGTGAGCCGTCACAGGAGAGGTGAACGACGTCCTTCGCCCCCAGCGGCTCCACCAGGGTGACTTTCCCCTGGAGTGTCGCCTCGTCAGCCTCGGGCGACACGACGCGGACTCTCTCGGGACGGATCGCAAGCGTGAGACGCTCGCCGGGACGCACGCGCTCCTCGATGGGCGCCCTGCGATCGCTCACGTCGATGGGACGGCTCTCGACCTCGCCCGCGACGACAGTGGCGCGGCCGTCGCGGGGCTCGTAGCGGCAGGGGATGAAGTTCATCAACACGGAGCCGACGAAACTCGCGACGAAGCGCGTTGCCGGCCGGTTGTAGATCTCGGCGGGCGTCCCGTACTGCTGCAGCACGCCGAGGTTCATGACCGCGATCTTGTCCGCCATGCCCATCGCCTCGACCTGGTCGTGGGTCACGTAGATCATCGTCTGGCGGATCTCGTGCTGGATGCGCTTCAGCTCTGCGCGCATGTACGCGCGGAACGCGGCGTCGAGGTTCGAGAACGGCTCATCGAGGAGGAAGATCGCGGGAGTCACGATCATCGAGCGACCGAGCGCGACCTTCTGCATGTCGTTCACGGAGAGGCGTCCAGCCTTCCGGTCGAGCACATCTGTGACGCCCACGAGCCTGGCGATCTTGTGGACACTCGCGTCGAGCTCGCCCTTGCTCACTCGATGCTTTCGCACGCGAAGCCCAAACGCAAGGTTGTCGTAGACCCGCATGTGCGTGAAGATCGCGTAGTTCTGGAAGACGAAGCCGACGTTGCGCTTTCCGGGGTCGACGGCGCTCATCGGCCGCCCGTCGAAGTAGATCTCTCCCGCGGTCGGCGTCTCGAGGCCGGCAATCAGGTTCATCGTCGTCGTCTTTCCGCAACCCGACGGACCCAGCAGTGCAACGAAGGAGCCGTGCGGTACATCGAGCGTCAGGTCCTCGACGGCACGGACGTCGCCGAAGTGCTTCGTCAGGCGTTCGAGGTGGATCTCGGCCAAGCGGCTAGCGCTTAATCGCCCCGAAGGTGAGCCCTCGGACGAGGTAGCGCTGGATGAGGAGCCCGAAGATCGCGGGCGGCAGGATGAGGATCATCGCGAGCGCAGCCTGGCGGCCGTACTCCTGGCCCGTCGCCCCCGACTGCAGCGCCTGCAGGTAGACAGGCGCGGTCTGCGCCTGATTCTGGGTCATCACGAGGGCGATCAGGAAGTCGCTCCAGTTGAGAATGAAGACGAAGAGCGCGGTCGCCGCGATCGCGCCCTTGGCCTGGGGGAGCACAGCCTTGAAGAATGCTCCCCACTGGGTGCAGCCGTCGACGATCGCCGCTTCCGAGATCTCCCGCGGCACCTCCTGGAAGAAGCTGCGGACGAGCCACACGACGAACGGGAAGGTCACCGCCCCATAGAGGATGATCAGCCCGGGGAGCGTGTCCCAGAGGCC